>CACZEU010000013.1:0-6110 GCA_902780175.1 uncultured Bacteroidia bacterium | reverse complement strand
CGCTGCCGCTGCCGAAGGGGCAGTGGGCGTGGACTATCCGGAAACGCGTATTGATTATGCTCGCAACGAACTTGGGATCCACCTCAGCTATGCCGGTAACGTACGGAGGCCGTTTAGGGACCGGAAAGCTGAAATAGGTGAGAACCTCGTAAGGCAGTTTGTCATAGTTGGTTCCGGGGACTTTGGGCGTAATGACCTTTACGTCTCCAACCATCTTTTGGAGCCAGTAAGCATAGTTCTCCATACAGACGGACACACCGTCCATCACGGGAGGGAAGCAATCATTGAAGAGGCCTACGTTGGCCTGCTTGGGTTGAAGCAGATTAAGCGGGTTTGTGATTTCCATTATTCTTGTTCGGTTTCTTGAAGTTCAACAGTTTCTCCGGCGGTCTCCTCCTGGGGAACTTCTTCAACCTGCTCTTCGGCGGGCTTGTCCTTATGGAAAGGAAGGCCTATGCACTTGAGGTTGTCGGTGAAGAACAGCACTCCGAAGGCTACGATGGCAAGCGCCAGGAACCAGCAGAGAATCTTGCGCCACAGAGGGACCTTGGGTTTGTAAGGATCATCAAGCTTGAGCTTGGGATATTTGGCGACGCTGGTGAGCGTACGGCCGAAGGGGATATTGACGACGGCGCCGGAGTTGACGGCCCAGCCGTTGGCATTGAGGACGGGGCCGAGGTTGCGTCGACGCAGCTTGCCCCATGCGATGAAGCACGAAGGACCTGAAATCAACAGCATTATGCCGACAATGATGAGGAGGATGCCCCACCATGGCAGTTTGGCGATTCCGGTGACGATTCCGGCGAGGGCGGCGCCAAGGAGGCCGACCGCCATGCCGATGGCAGCGAAGATGCCTGCGAATTTGGCAATGTCGAACGGCTGCTTCTTGGCGGCGGCGTCGGCCGGAGCGGCCTCTGCACCGGACTGGAGGCTCTCCATCGCCTTGGCGTCCTTCTCGGCGGCGGACTTGTTGACCAGGCCGGTAACCCAGTTCCAGAACTTGACGTACGGAGCCCAGAATGCCTGCTTGATGCTCAGGGGGTTCTCAACTATGCGAACCACGGTAGCATCATAATCGTTGCCCTCGCGGTCGTAGAAGACGCCGTTGATGCCGGGACGGAGATTGCGGATGGGACCGTCGGTCATGACTGCAACTATGTCGAGTTTCTTGCCGGTGGTTTTGGACGTGCAGACGCAATACAGCAGGAACATGCCGCTGAGGCCAGCCATATCGGCGTGTTTGCCCATATCGGCTACGCGCACGCAGACGCGGCAGCAGCGCTGGTCGATATAGAGCTGACCGGCCTCGAAGATGGCCGTATCTTCCTTCTTGGGAGAATAGAAGTCGCTCAGTATCACATAGTTCTTGAGGAGCTTGTAGAAGTCGCGGACAAGGTGCATCAGCTTGTTGACTTCGTCGATGGAATTGGCCTCTTCCTCCAGGGCCTTGTCGGCAACGATGAAATCGAGGAGGACCTGCTTGTCGTCGGCCTTGAGGAGGGCGCTGACTGCGTCGAGCCCCAGGGACTCGACCGCGTCGCCCTTCTTGGAGTCCTTCCAGGCGGTGTAGGGAGCGAAAGAGGCGAGCATTGCATTCCATTCAGCCTCGTCAACGCTTTCCTTGCCCTTGAAAACCAGGGCTGCAAGGGCGTCGAAGCGGGATTTCCAGGCGGGATTGACAGCATCGAACCTTATTATGCCATCCTTGGAAGGACGGGCGATGGGGTAGGATGCGATTTCTTCGGCCTCGGCGGAGAGGTTGTGGTCGGAGATGGCGCTGATCTTCTCGGAGGAAACGTCGACAGCTGCCGTAGCGGCATCCGTGAAGGCTATGAGCTTGCAGCGCATGAAGTAATCGGCCACTTTATCCTTGAGGACGTTGGCTGCGTCCAGGGCCGCCTGGGTGTCGTCGCCGAAGGGGAAGATGTCCTTTGTGGCAGCCTCCTGCCAGGCCTTGTAGTCGGCAAGGGCGGTATAGAAGGTCTCTATATGTTCTTCGGTGATGCCGGGCTGGCCGCTGCGGTCGGTTGCGGAGCCAATCTTGTCGATGATGGTGCGGATCACCTCCTTGAGGTGGTCGGACTGGGCGGCGGCCTCCGTGATTATACCGTCTCCGTTGGCCGTGGTCTCGGCAAAGATCGCTACGCTGTCGGAGGTGTCGGCTATGCTGATCTCGTCCTTCTTGAGCTTGAGGTTGGATAGGATCTGCCTGGCGGACTTGAGGAGCTTGGCTCCGGCCTCGTTGTCGGCATTGATCTGGTCCAGTTTGAGGGTATCCAACCCTTTGACCAGCAGGTCTTTGTCTTTGATTACAGTGCACAGCCAGTCTGCTGCGGCGATGATTTCATCAACGCGGATCTTGCCGTCGCCGTCGGTGTCTATCATCTTGAGGGTCTCCGTGGGGAACTCGAGGCCCTCGGTGGGGCAGCTCAGGACGGTCCAGAGTTTCTTGTCCAGTTCGCCGAGGTGGGCGATGTCTTCGCCGTTGCGGATATTGACGCGGACTGTGCCGCCAAGTGAGCAGTAGCTCCACTCGTAGCCGGGATTTTTCTTTGCTTTTTTGGCCATAGGAATGCTTCGGTTTAGTGTAATCGTACAAACTTACGAATTTTTTTTGATATATTTACGCCGTGCGTGAGGTCGTAATCATAGGAGGGGGCGCCGCCGGCTGCTTTTGCGCCGCGGAAGTCTCGTCGCTGCATCCTGACTGGCGGGTAACGGTCCTGGAGGCAGGGCCGCGCCTGATGGCCAAGCTCGCCGTTACCGGCGGCGGGCGCTGCAACATCACCAATTCATTCGCCGACGTTTGCGGGGCTCCTCCCTGCGGGCCGTCGGTGCCGTCTGACCGCAGCGCCACAGACCTTCGCAGATTGTCGGCATCTGCGCTCACAACCGTCTATCCCAGAGGGGCTACGCTGCTCAGGCAGCTGCTCGCGCGCTTCGGCCAGTGGGACTGTACGGACTGGTTCGGTGCGCGCGGAGTGGCGTTCACGGTGCAGCAGGACCAATGCGTCTTCCCCGTCAGCCAGGACGCCATGCAGATTGTACGGACGCTCGAACGCGCCATGCGTGACGGCGGAGTCAAGGTTCTGTGCGGATGCAAGGCGGAAGCGATCGGACCGGACCTGTCGCTGCGCATCAGCGGATCAGCGGTCCTGCGGCCGGACGCAATCGTGCTCGCCACTGGCGGCGGGACGGCCCGTCTTCTTGCCGGCACAGGGATTGAACTCGTGCCCGATGTACCTTCGCTCTTTACGTTGAAAATCGCTGAAGAGGGGCTGCGTTCGCTGATGGGCACGGTGGTGGAAAATGTGGCCCTGGGGCTCGCAGGAACGCGATTCCATGCTACCGGGACGCTGCTGCTTACCGACTGGGGCGTGAGCGGACCTGCGACGCTGCGGCTGTCTTCCTACGCCGCCCGGCATCTGGCGGAATGCGGCTGGAAGGGGACGCTTCTGGTCAATTGGCTAAACGCCACGGAGGCCTCCGTGCGGGAGCGGCTTGCAGAGATGTCCGGCAGCGGCAGGACGGTCGCAAATTCGCATCCGGCGGAGCTGTCGGACCGCCTCTGGAAGTATCTTGCAGGACGCGCCGGGATTGCTCCGGAACGTCGTTGGGCGGAGCTTGGCAGCAAGGGCCTTTCGCGCCTTGTAAACGTCTTGATTTCAGATTCTTATGAAATCTGCGGGCGTGCCCGTTTCAAGGAAGAATTCGTCACCTGCGGCGGCGTAAGCCTTAAAGAGATTCACCCGGACACGCTGGAGTCGCGCAAGATTCCGGGGTTGTATTTCGCGGGTGAAGTGCTTGACGTAGATGCCGTTACTGGCGGCTACAACCTGCAGGCTGCATGGAGCACTGCATGGACTGTCGCACACTCCTTATAGAAGGAAGAAAAGGGCGACACCGGCCATTGTCACCGCCACGCCAATCAACTCCTTAAACTTGATTTTCTGCTTGAAAATGAACGCGTAAGGGATAAGTATGAGCACCGGCGACAGCGCCATGAGGGTGGAAGCGACGCCGGCGTTGGTATAGCGCACGGCCATCAGCGAAAGGGATACGCCGAGGACTGGTCCGAAGACGGTAAGAAGAGCCACGGATCTTAGTCCTTCCTTGTTTCTGACGGCGGACCGCAAGTCCGGGAGCCGCTTTTGGATTGCCATTGCGGCGATGAATCCGGCGGCGCCTATGATGGCCCGTATCATCGTAGATGCGAAAGGAAGCATGTCGTTTATGGCTTCGGGAGCATCCGCCGGTATGGCGCTGACGTAATGCTCGAGGCCGATCTTGCTCAAAACAAGGCCGATGCCCTGCCCGGCTCCGGCACCGATTCCAAGCAGCACGCCCTTGACCGGCAGGGAGAGGACAACTTTATGGTCCGGCGTTCGCGAGAGAATGGAAATCGCTATACCGCAAAGGGTTACGGCCATCGCCACCAACGAGGTCCATGACAGGGTCTCGCCAAGCATTATCCATCCGGTGACAGCCGCAATCGGAGGAGCCAGCGTCATCAGGAGCTGGCCGAAGCGGGCGCCGATATGAAGATAACAGTTGAACAGGCACCAGTCGCCGAAAAGATAACCGACAATCGCAGAGAGTGCCAGCCACAGCCAGGTCTGTCCGTCGGCATAAACAGGATAGGGATGACCGATGCCTATCCAGAGGATAACGCCAAGGAAAACTATAGCCATGGAGAGGCGCAGCACGTTGGCGGACATCGACCCTATCTTATGCGACGCCCTGTCGGCGAAAATCGCGGAAAAAGTCCACGACACCGACACCAGAAGGGCAATTATTTCTCCCAGATGCTGCATGATGAATGAGCGGCAAATATAGTAATTAATATGTACTAAGTGGCAAGAAACCTGACAAATTGTACACGATTTGTCAGTGGTCCGGGGTTTGCCTCTACATATTTCGGTTTCGCCAAGGAACCCCGGGAATAAGGCAGGAGCCCTAAACCGGAACGATTAAAAGTTTTTGAGTTATGTTACCAATGAGAAGAACGAACGATAGCTGGTTGCCGGACATTTTCAATGACTTTTTCGACAACAGCTGGATGGAAAGGCCCACTTACACCGCACCGGCCATCAATGTAATTGAAACAGAAAAGGAATATGAGGTAGAGCTTGCCGCTCCCGGCCTGAGCAAAGAAGATTTCCGCGTCCACGTTGACAGCGACAACAATCTGCAGATTGAGATGGAGAAGAAATCCGAGAACAAGGAAGGCCACAAACACGGCAGATTCCTGCGCCGCGAATTCTCCTACGAGAAATTCCAGCAGACACTTCTGCTCCCTGACGACATCGATGCAGAAAAGATCGAAGCCAAGGTAGAAAAAGGCGTCCTGCAGGTCACTCTCCCCAAGAAAGAGAAAAGCGCCAAAGCCGAGGCTGTCAAGCAGATCGACATCAAGTAATCAGGTGATACCCTCACCTTTAACCTCCGGACGTTTGTTCGGAGGTTTTTTTTATATTCGGATAGTCTTCGGAGCGAGGTTTTGCTTAACGCTGCTCCCGGGCAGAAAGGCCTGGCCTCCCACTACAAAATTTCTGCGCCTGCGGCTTGAAATTTCAAGGTCGGCCAGACCTTCCCGCCCTCCCGCAGCTTACCACCGTTTAATAATCTTCCTTGACGACAATAAAATGGAGGAATACGTTGCTGGCGCAGGTCCGAAAAAAGTTGGGAGACCGGCGCCGCAAATCGCCATTGTACGCTCTACAGTGGCGCGGGACCCCCTCGAAAAATCAGACCTGCGCCACTCTGAGCGAGACCGGCGCCATCCAGATCAGGACCGGCGCCACCAGAGCGGGACCGGAGCCAATATCTTAGCTCTTAATCGCTTCGAGGACGACGTGGAGGTGCTCACGTTGTCTTCGCGATAACGGAAAGGGCGAAATGGCGGCTAAACAGTCCGCGAGGACGATGTGGGGGTGCTCACGTTGTCTTCGCGGCAAGGGGAAGGGAGAAACGACGGTGAAACAGCCCGCGAGGACGACGTGGGGGTGCTCACGTTGTCTTTTCCAGTTAAAATCCAACTTTATTTTTGCGCATGTAGGATTCGGTTTATTGTAAGTGTTTCATTTTCAGGTCGATAACGCATTGGCTTT
>CACZEU010000012.1 GCA_902780175.1 uncultured Bacteroidia bacterium | reverse complement strand
GGTTGACCTTGATAAGGATACTGTTGCCTGCGCCCATCTCGATACCCTTCTGGAGGTACTTGACATTGGTTACGAAGAGGTCGTCACCCACGAGCTGGCAGCGGTCGCCGATGGCCTTGGTGAGCTTGACCCAGCCTTCCCAGTCTTCCTCGGAGAAGCCGTCCTCGATGGAGTCGATAGGGTACTTCTCGATGAGCTTCTTGAGGTAATTGATCTGCTGGTCGGTGGAGAGCCTGCGGCCGCGGGGATCTTTCTTCTTGCCATCCTTGAGCTGCTTGTAGTCGTAGTAGAACTTGCCGTCCTCGCCCTTGAAGCAGAACTCGGAAGCTGCGCAGTCCATTGCGATGGTTATGTCCTTGCCGGGCTCCAGGCCAGCGGCCTTGATGGCGAGGATGATGCAGTCGAGGGCGTCGTCGATGCCCTTGAGTGCGGGAGCGAAACCGCCTTCGTCACCGACTGCGGTGCTGCAGCCGCGGTCCTTGAGGACCTTCTTGAGGGCGTGGAAGACCTCTGCGCCCATACGGACGGCCTCGGCCTCGCACTGTGCTCCGACGGGACGGATCATGAACTCCTGGAATGCGATGGGGGCGTCGGAGTGGGCTCCGCCGTTGATGATGTTCATCATAGGGACGGGGAGGACATAGGTATTGGTGCCGCCGATATAGCGGTACAGGGGGATGTCGAGGTAGTTGGCAGCGGCGTGGGCGACTGCGAGCGAAACGCCGAGGATGGCGTTGGCGCCGAGCTTGCTCTTGGTGGGGGTGCCGTCGAGCTCGATCATGGTCTTGTCGATGGCGCGCTGCTCGAGAGCGGACATGCCGATGATGGCGGGAGCGATGACGTCGTTGACGTTGGCGACTGCCTTGAGCACGCCCTTGCCAAGATAACGCTTCTTGTCGCCGTCGCGAAGCTCGAGAGCCTCGTTTTCGCCGGTGGATGCTCCGGAAGGAACAGCTGCTACACCTTTGACACCTGACTCGAGGATGACCTCAACCTCGACTGTGGGATTGCCTCTGGAATCGAGGATCTCCCTACCTGTAACTTCGATAATTCTCATAATATTGAATAAAAAATAGTGTTTTTGCTTAATAGCCTTCAAATTTAGTCATTTTTCGCGAATAATTGCATCGAAATACGGCTTTCGGGGGCAAAAACCATACGTTTTGCACCCAGAGCAAGCAAAATTGGAGCGTCCGGGTGCAGAACAAGGGGTTTTTGCCCCCGAAAAGCGGGTTTTCAGAATCTGAGGCCCAGACCGAACTCGGCGGCGACATTGCTGAATCCGACGGTTGATGCGCCGGCAAGCAGGGAGACCGGTCCGAAGGTGAAGATGAGGCCGGCGTCGGCGGCGAATCCTGTCACTGAACGGTCGGATACCCGGGCCCAACGGCCGGAGACGTCCTGCCAAAGAAGCTGGCGGCTTCCATATCCTCCTCCCGCATAAACCGTCATGAAATTCCAGGGCGAATAAGTTGCCCCGGCCGTCAGCGACCATCGGGAGAAACATTCGGAGCCGCCGGTCCAGATGTAGCCGCCCGGCGTAGTGCCGTCGGAGAAACAATCATACTCGCTCCGGGTGAACGGAAGGCTCACGCTCCCCTTCACAAAGCCGCCGAAGCGTTTACCCGACAGCATTGCCATCGCTCCGTAGTACCTTTCGGGGACGCCTGCATACAGGATAATGCCAAAAGAAGGCACTTTCAGGTCCGATGCGGCTGGAGGGCCAGCGAACCGGGGGACGTAAGGGTCGATCTGCGGCTGCGGTTCGTCCAGAAGCAGCGGGAGCCACGACGGCCGGACCACCTGCGGCAACGGTCCGGGGCGGACGGAACCGAAGACCTCCTCGTAACGCATGCGGATCGACTCGAAGCGGAGACGCTGCGCGGGCGTCATCTGGCCCCGTGCATCCTGAAGGGTGCCGCGAAGCGAGGAGAGTTTGGAAAGCAACTGAGCCACAGAAGACACCGGTATGGACTCCCCCGCCGCACTGCGGGCACGAAGGTCGATGCATTCGTTGCAGATCTGCTGATACTGGTCAAGCGCCACGTCCCACCTGCGGTCCTGGGCGTACAGGGCCACACAAGATAAAACAAACAGGATGACAGCAAAAAAGCGGCTCACAAAAGGCAAATTTAGCCAAAAATACTTATCTTTGAAAGTGCTTTCGGAAGACTCATCTTCATTCTTCACCTCTCCACAGAAGTACTCAGACCCGGAGACTCCTTTCCTGGACCTGATTCACAGTTCCGGGAACGGCTTCTGTGACATCTACCGCATCAACAGGATGGGGCGTTTCCACGTGCTCAAGTGCCTGAAGCTCGAGCTCCGGGGCAACGTCACTTACGAAGGGCTGCTCCGCAAAGAGTTCGAGATAGGCTACGGCCTCGACCATCCGGGCATCTGCCAGTACTACTCGATGCAACGAATCGAAGGCCTCGGCAACTGCATAGAGATGGAATGGATTGACGGCCGAACGCTGGAAGAACTCATAGCATCCGAACACCCCGGGCCGGCGACATCTGACGCCATCATCGACCAGATCTGCGACGCCCTGGCATATATGCACTCCAAGCAGGTGCTGCACCGGGACATCAAGCCATCGAACATAATCGTCACGCACAAGGGGAACGTAGTCAAGCTCATCGACTTCGGCCTGTCCGATTCAGCAAGCCACTCGGTCCTTAAAATACCGGCCGGAACCGCCATCTATACGGCTCCGGAGGTGCTCAAGGGGGCCGGGGCGGACGTACGCAGCGAGGTGTATTCCCTCGGTCTCGTGATTGCAAGCCTTGGTCCCAGGCACCGCCAGGTAGTCCGCAGGTGCTGCGAAACCGCGCCTGGCAAACGCTACGCTTCCGTTGCAGACGTAAAAAAGGCCCTTCACAGCCGTACGCCGTACGTTTCCGGGGTGCTGTTCATCCTGCTGATTGCCGCATTCTCACTCTATCCTTTCGTCAGCCGCTGGTTCTCCCGCCCGCAGGCCATGGCTCCCGTCGAGCAGCAGGCACCCGTCACCATACCCGTCGACACATCTGCACTTACACCGGCAGATACGTCTTCGGTCACGCCTTCTGTTGCGCCACCGACGGTCGCCAGACGCCCCAAAGACGTCCGCCCGGATGCTCCCGCCAAAGAGCCCGCCCCGGCAGACACGCCCCTGGACGACGGTCTCATCGACGAGCTGTTCCGCCAGGCTACTGAGTTGTTCGAGTAGATAAGGTTATTCTTTCTCCACCCGGTTCAGGCCGCCGTTCTTGCCGGCGACATATGATGGAGTGCTGCCATCCGGACGCTGGATGCGGTCGATGTAGAGGGGATAGCCCAGAAGGAACTGGGTGGCGCGGAAACGGTCGCCCACCTGCAGCTTGGAGTTCTCGATTTTGATTACCGCATAGGTGTCGTCGCCCTCGTAGCGGAGCGTAACAAGCCGGTTCGGCGGCCAGCCTACGGTAACGGTATCGCCGACCTTAAGATCCGCAGAAGATACGCACGGCGTAGAAAAGAACCCGGATTCAACGGTGCCCGACTTCTTCAGGGCCTCCCTGTAAACCGCAAATGACTGATAGCCGATGTAGCGGCAAAGCACATCGAGCGTTGATAAACGCGGTGTCGGCTTGAGGGTAACATACCCCCACAGGCGCTTGAGCGTAGAAGACGAGAGGTACTCCCCTATCTCGTGCTCAATCACCACAGAGAGCGACTCAAAATCCGTGGACGTACTGACCTTCCGGCCGTACTTCTTCTCAACCTCCTCCAGCAGGAGGGCTATTTCGGGGATGTGGTTGGGCATTCCTAAAGGCAAAAATACTAACTAAATGCGTTATGCTAAAATTTTTTATCTACTATTCCCACCAATTTGTAATCCAGATGATTCTTCTTGAAAGAAACCTTAAATAACAAGAGCGTCCCGCTTTTCCACTTTTTCTCTCGCAGCCATCTGTTTATATCAGCATTTGAAAAACCATAGCCCTTTTTAAAGGAATCAACATTCATCTGAATGGGTGCACTTGGATGAATAGTGCCATCGATATCCTTGCTGGGCATTGTTAGTGTAAGGCTCGTAATAGCGTTATTTGCTATCTCGTGACGTAAGCGCCAATACTGAACCAGGGGTACGTGATTCAATTGTCCGCCTTTAGCGGCAACACTTAAAATAACGTGGTAATCTTTCATACGGTTTATTTGTTATTGTTCATGGATTATTACTCTTTAGGGCAGACGGGGCGGACAGAAAGCCCTTCGTAGCGGGCGTAGCTACCACTGGTGACGCCTATCTTGTTGACACCTGTGTAGATAACAAGATAATCTAACTCGCGATTACTTGATCTTGAATATGTGGGCATTTGTCTGGCTTTTCTATAATCAGCGTCGCACAAAGGAATTATTTCTGTGTGATAACCTTCAGGGAAGGAGCCGTACCGGAGGGATTGCTCTCGCAGGCAGATGCGTTGGGAAGGACGCCAACAGAATTCCACTTCTGCTGGATGTCGAATCCGATTGAGAACACGTCTGCAACAGGGAATCCTGCAGCAGCTAGCATAGAGCGGCTGATGCTGAACTCGTATTTGCCATCGATACCGGCGCCCACGGTAGGAGCGTCTTCAGGGAAGAGGTTATCGGTGTCGGGAGCCCAGCTCCAACCTGGTCCATTAGGCTCTCCAATCCAAGCATAACCACCGGCCCAATATGAGCAGATTGCATCATCGGCGTATACTGCACCTTCAAGGAGAATATCGGAGCAAGCGTCAGCGAACTGATCTGCATAACCTCCGGTTGCGGCGTTTCCGTCAGTGTTAATGAAGCAGTGGAAAATAACCCAGGACTTGTCGGTAATATAGTCGGTATCCCATTCTACATAGACATAGATGAATTCAGAGTTAGCATAGACCTTGCAGTAAGTGAGTGCAGGGTGGGAAGCATCTTCGTCGCCGTATGTCTGAGAGAAAGTTTTTGCAGGAAGAGCGGCCCAGTCGGAGAAGTCGCCGTCAATAGTGATAGAGTTCGAAACAGGCTGAATGACTGGACGGACTGAGAACCCGGCGTAGCGGAAGCTGCTGTTCCTGAGGACACTGCTGGAATAGAAGCTGACGTCGTACGCGAGGGACGAAGACCAGAAGTAGCCGAGGGACCCGGCATTGCTAAGATACGTGCCGCTCCGGTTGCCTGCGGCTGGAAGGAAGATACTATTGCCGTTGGGGCCTGTTACCTTTCTTCCACTCACTCCATCCTCTGTTGTCCATGTCCAGGTACACTCGGTCCTTAATTCTGTCCACTCTGCGTCTGTCGGCATTCGCCAACTGCCGCCCCAATTCACGTGGGCCGCGTCGTCCTCCGGATCGAGGACAGTCTTGTTATCTACCGTTCCGTAACTGGAATTGGTGTTGTATTTGGTCAGGCTAGTGGAACTTCCATTGCACCACTTGTAAGAAGGCCAATCATATCCAGAAGATTTTCCATCCTTCCACGTCAGCGGGTCCTGGCTGCTGTAGTATGGCTCCGTCTCGCCATAGGCGAAATAATCTCCATATTCCTCAGGCCTGGTGGCGCCGACGTTGAATGTGGCCCACTTTACGCTCAGGCCAAGGTCCACGTACTCAGGTTCCACAACATTAGATTTCCATTCCTGCACCTTGGAATCGATATTCTTCAGCACGCCAAATGTTGAACGCTTGATAATCTGGGGGGTGGTGCTTACCAGGGTTCCTTTCTCATTCTCAGTCCTGAACGACATCGTAAAACCTCCTTGCAACCCTGTGGGGAGCAGGGTGATGTAATAGTTCTTCCCAACCATGAACGTGCCGCCTTCAGGTGCTGTGAGCGTCACTTCTGTGCTGGGCTCAAGTACCTCTTGTACGACCGGGGTGCCGTCGGGGCCGAACGTTACTTTGACCTTACCGGCGAGAGGTTCATCATTGTTCCCCTTGAAAGTGACATACTTGACATCATCCCTTGAGACGAAAAATTTAATGCCGCCACAGATGTTCCAGAAGGCCAGGTTCATCGTGCTCGATTTTGCCACCGCAGGGAACACATCGTTGGAAAAGTTGCCTTCTACACCCTCTTGGTCGGACGGAATAATGGTAGTGACAGAGGTCCCGTCGCAAGAATTATCTTCCGAATAAGGATACACCGCCCAGAAGTCTTTGCCAGAGCCAGACATCTGCACTGAACCCTGCAATTCAACGGTCTCTGCGATAGACGTGTTCATGGTTGAGAACTTGCTGCCGCCGTTGGTGCCGCTGCCGTAAAAAACGCTCACTTCTTCCTTGGGGCTCCACCAGACAGAACCATCATCAAGGCGGAAAGACTTGGTGCCCAGTTCCAGTCCCTCTCGAGTCGCGGTCAATACTACTTCCTTCACGGGCATGGATAAAGTGTCAGCAGGCTCGATAATATCATTGCAGGCAACTGCTAATGCTGCCGCAGTAATCATAAAAGAATACTTTACCGTTTTCATTTCGCAGTCTTCCTATATTACCCAGTCTTCATCCTTCGTTCCCTCCAGACCACCATCGACGGGGCTGGAACAAATCAATTCTTCCGGGAGAGTAAAAAAAATGCACCCTGCGGGAGCCTGATAAGGCATTTTTTTACAAATCATAGTTCTATTATGACAAGTTCAAATAACTTATTCTACGGCGTTCATACCGTAGCGTAAATCTATAAAACTAACGAACCATTGTTTTTTAGTGTAAAGAATCAAATACATCATTAACGGTTCTTCTTCCCCGCCAGCCAAAGGGCATATTCCACATTGCCTTCCGGAATATGATTATCAATGGAAAGATTATCGATCGCAGTCAGATAGTCCGTATAATAGCGGTAGTACCGATACCGGCCCAGCACAGCGGTCCGGATCTGCTCGAATTCCTGTCCTTCAAGATTTGAAACTCCTCTCGCTACCATATCATCAAGAATAACGCAACTGAAGCCGTCGATATAAGCGCCTAAAAAGTAGAGTAGTTTTGAGAAAGTAGATATACCTATCCCTCGAATGGCATCCATTATCGGAAACAGATTAGTGAATTCATCTGTCGTCATTTCTTTATGGTTGCGAACGCTCCTCGTCCACTCAACCAAGGCCTCCCAATTATTCATTGCAGCGGTACAACGACCCTTTTGATTTCTGGGAAAGCCCCAGAATAACACGGAAAGGATGAAAAGTTCAATATTGCCTCTCCGTGCCCTGAATATGTCATTTCTTGTTACTAGCACATAATCCCTTCCCTGAAAGAAAAGGTCGCATAAACGTTCCGTCTGAACTGAAGGAATCCTTGCCATCGTGTCTGCTTTAATCAGAACGGGGCCCTGATCCAGAACCGGACTAAAATAATTGGAAATAACTGCGAATTCGTTATAATTCATTTCGTAACTGTTTATAGTTCTGCAAAGATAAAGCAACAGTAGAGCCCCATCAAGTTCACGTTGGTTCATTTAACGCCCCGGGAATACGCTCGAAATCGCTACCGAAATAAAAAAATCAGCAAAATGTGACCAAACACTTGTATGCTGTGACGAGCTGCAGTGATATTTTTATGATTTTTAAAGAGTCCTGCGGATCCTTTGATTACCTTTGCAAAGACTCAAATTCGTACATCTATGAAAGACATCACATTATCTTCACAGCAGGAACCGCGATACGCCTGCATCCTGTTTGACTCCACTTTCAAGGCGATCATCTGCAACCCCGAGAATGAGGACCTGCTGATAGGCATTATCGAACTTCTCATCCCCGGGAAACACATCTCTCAAATAACTTTTCTGAATACTGAGAAGCACGGCATTGTTGTTTCAGAAAAAAATGTTACTTTTGACTTGTTATGCAAGGATGAAGACACAGGGGAAGAATTCCTGGTTGAAGTTCAGAATGCAGACCAGAATAGCTACCGGGACAGGGTGCTGGCATATGCCACTTATCCCATCAGGGAACAATTGGCCAGCAAACTGGCAGCCCTGAAAGAACAGGGGATGAAGTTTGGAATGGACTATTCACTTAAGCCCATTTACGTAATCAGCTTAGTGAACTTCCACTTCGAACACGAGGATGAAAGGGCCCTGGAGAATGGCTACATAAGCCGCTATGAAATACGTAACAAGCATAACTCTGAACTACTGACACCGAATCTGAACCTTGTCTTTCTGGAACTTGACCGGATGGAACTTGGCCCTGACGAGTGGGAACAATGCAACAGTTTGCTCGAAAAGTTTGTCTTTTCGACAAAATATATGCATAAGCTCAACGATCTGCCGGAAAGTTTCGAGGACAACCACTTGCTGGAGCGGCTGTTCTACGCTGCGGAACTTGCAAACATGTCAGTAACGGAACGAGAAAACTACGAAAAGAGTATGAGAACTGAAATTGACCGAATCGCAGAACTCGACTTTGCCCGGGAAGCCGGCAAGGCCGAAGCCATGGCCGAAGGTAAGGCGGCAGGGCTCGCTGAAGGCAAGGCGGCAGGGCTCGCTGAAGGCAAGGCAGCAGGACTGGAACACGCAGCCAAAGCGATGCTGGCAGAGAAGATTCCGATTGCCATCATCACCAAATGCACAGGGATTACCGAAGACAAGTTGAGAGAGTACAGCCAGGGTCGCCGTACATTATAACGGCTACTCCACAATCGCCCGGATCCTATGTTCATATTCGCTCCAGTAGGGAGCGGTGAGGTAGGCCTCGACCGAGGCTGCGGGGACGTAGATGGGGCACTCGGAGGTGTCGTCGAACATTTCTGCACCGCCAGTGGGCGGCTTTGGGGCAAGACAGGTGATGCTGCGGAGCGCAACGTCGTGCATGAAGGCATAGATGCCGATGGTCTTCATAGTGGCGGGAAGGACAATGCTCTCCAGGTTACGGCAATGAAGGAACGCGCTCTGGCCGAGTCTCTCGAGGCGGGGCGGAAGGTCTATGTGCTTTAACGAATAGGAATGGGACAGCGCATCCTTTTCGATTGCTATTACGGTATCCGGGAGCACTACTTCCTCCAAAATCTCGTTACGATGCATCGAGGTATCGCCAAGTATCTCCAAGCCGGGAGCGAAAACCACCCGGCGAAGATTCGGACACTCCCGGAAGCAACTGTATGAGGTAGATACGACACTCGAAGGTATCACCAGTTCACGCAAATCGGCATTTTTATATAGCGCACTCTCCTTGAACGTTACGACAGAGTCGCTGAATTTCAGCACTCCGCGGCCATTCTGGTATGTATTCGAAATCAAAGCCGCCCCCACACAGATATTTGTGTAACGGAGCTTGATTGCACTCCCAGAAACAGTGGTGTACCAAATCTCGTCAGTTGGCGGATATGGATTGATATCCACGATTTGTGTCCCGTCCGGAATAAAATACGGATTGCGGTTGACGGTTACATTGGCTATAGCCTGACTGCCATTGACGAATAAGGTAGCGAGCAAGTTATTACCATCCTCATCGTCCATCGGAGAGCAGTCGAGATAGGAAAGCCTGGAATTCCCGGACACATCCAGGGAGTGAATCCTGTTACCCCAGCACTCAAGGGTCTCAAGCATAGAGAGTCGGGAAACATCCAGCATACTCAGCCCGCATGACGAGCAACGAAGTGTCTTGAGACGCGGATTTGAAGCAAGGTCGGACAGTTCGTAAGTACAGTCAGAAATGGAGAGGGTCTCGAGATCGGACATGCCGGACAGATCAAGTTCACCCTTAAGGGCGCTGTTGTGAGCCACGTTCAGGACCTTCAGCCTGTGATTATGGGAAACATCCACATAACGGAGCGTTCCCTCCGGCGGAGCATTATCACCGGACCACCCCCCAGGGCAGTCTATCGTTTCCAGATTTGGCATATACTCTATACCCTGAAGCGATTGGATGCCATATTGATTGGTTGGGCTGATGCTGATTGCCGTGATGACTGCCGCTTCATCGCGACTGATAATTCCATCGTGGTCGGAATCGAAATCCCGCGTCAGATATGATTTGAAAGCGGCATCTTCTATCGGAATGGCATCGACCGCGACAGGGACTGCTATGCTGAAGGTACCCGTTTCCGAGAGCAGCTCGGACTCCCCTGCCCGCACGTAAGCGCACCAGGTATAATCCACGCCCGGAGTAAGGTCGGAGACCGTGGTGCTGAAGCCGTTGTCCTCCATCCGGCATTCGACCCGATGGTCCAATGGCTCGGATTCGCCGTAAAGAAAGCCGCAGCTTTCCACCCTTGAGTCGGACATGACGCAATTCAAAAGCACCGTCCCGGGCTCCTGCACAACAGAACTTACGGAAACGAACGAAGGAGGCCCGAACTGCCGGCTCTCCTGCACGATGCAGGCAGAAACCGCCAGGCAAAGCATTGCTATGAATCCCCTTCCCTTCACTGCGTCTGCTCAACTTTCTCCAGCAATTCCGGAGGGATATGGTAGGTGGCGATGGCGGCGACGCCGGAGATGACGATGACGAGGCGTCTGTCCTTGCGGATGCGGCGGACGTAGCCCTCTGCACCCTTGAAAGGGCCGTCGGTAACGCGCACGAGGTCTCCCACCGCGTAGGACTCCGGGGCATTGGGGAGGACCTCGATGCCGGAAGCCATTGCGGAGGTGACTATACGGAAAACCTCAACCTGCTTGTCCGGGACGACTATGGGCTTCTTGCCATCACCATGCTCGGCGTACAGGTACACGTAGCCGAACTGTTCGTCACGGAAGCGGATGGCGGTCTTCTCGTCCGTATGGATGAACATATACGACGGCACGACCTTCTGGGCATAGTACTCAATGCCCAGTTCATCCAGCGCCTCGGCAATCCTGGCCGTCCTCCGCCAGAACACCTTTATCGCATACCAATGTTGCTCCATAGGCCCAAAGGTACTGATTATTTTCGAATCAGCACTATACTCTGACCAAAGGTCGTCAGGAGGCCGATGAAAAAGTGGGACACCTTCTCCGGAAACCTTTGGTCGCCCGTGACCATGAACGGGAGGGGCCCGCGCCGTTAGGCGTGGGAGGGGCGGAGGCCGTCAGGCCGGAGGGTTTCCGGAGAAGGTGTCCCACTTTTTCATCGGCCTCCGTTGTGCAAGGGGGATAATAACAAAAAAGTCCAGCCGGCCGGCTGGACTTATTCTTGCTCAAATCAAGCAAAATTAGTTTTGCTTGATAGCGGCCTGAGCGGCAGCGAGGCGCGCGATAGGCACGCGGAAAGGAGAGCAGCTGACGTAGTCGACGCCGATCCTGTTGAAGAAGTGGACGGAATCGGGATCGCCGCCGTGCTCGCCGCAGACGCCGCACTTAAGCTCGGGCCTCTTGCTGCGGCCGCCCTGGATACCGATCTCGACGAGCTTGCCGACCGCCTTGACGTCGATGGTTTGGAACGGGTCGGAGTCGAGGATCTTGTTGCCGAGGTAGTCGCCCATGAAGGTGCCGACGTCGTCGCGGCTGAAGCCGAAGGTCATCTGGGTGAGGTCGTTGGTACCGAAGCTGAAGAACTCGGCGGTACGGGCCATACGGTCTGCGGTAAGGGCGGCACGGGGGATTTCGATCATCGTACCGAACTTATAGACCAGGGCCTCGCCGGTGGCCTTCTCCACCTGCTCGCGGATCTTCTCGCAGATGGCTTTCTGGAAGCGGAGCTCACGCTCGGAGACGGTGACGGGAATCATGATCTCCGGCATGGGACGCAGGCCTTCCTTCTGGAGTTCTGCCTGTGCGGTGAAGATGGCGCGGTACTGGGTCTCTGCAATCATAGGATAGGTGACGTGCAGACGGACGCCGCGGTGACCCATCATAGGGTTGACCTCGTGGAGGTTCTCGCCACGGTGCTCGACCTCCTTGACGGAGATGTGGAGTTCGTCGGCAAGCTCCTTCTCCTTCTCGAGTCCCTTGGGAACGAACTCATGGAGAGGAGGATCGAGGAGACGGAAGACGACGGGCATACCGTTCATGATCTTGAGGGTGCTCTTGACGGAGGCCTTCATGAACGGCTCAAGCTCTGCGAGGGCGGCTTTGCGCTCCTCGTCGGTGTCGGAGAGGATCATCTTGCGGAGCTTGGAGAGAGGGACCTCGGAGTTCTTGCCGTAGAACATATGCTCGATACGGAAGAGGCCGATGCCCTCGGCGCCGAATGCAAGGGCGCGGGCGGCGTCCTCGGGGGTGTCGGCGTTGGTGCGGATGCCGAGACGGCGGAACTTGTCGACTATGGACATGAAGCGGATGAACAGGGGGTTCTCGCTGGCGTCCATCGTATCGATCTTGGTGTCATAGACATAGCCCTTGGAGCCGTTGAGGGACATCCAGTCGCCCTGCTTGTAGATCTTGCCGCCGAAGCTGACGCTCTTGCCGGCGAGGTTGATCTTCATGACGTCGCATCCTACGATGCAGCACTTGCCCCAGCCGCGGGCCACGAGGGCCGCGTGGGAAGTCATACCGCCGCGGGTGGTGAGGATACCGGCGGAGGCGCGCATGCCCTCGATGTCCTCGGGGGATGTCTCCTCACGCACGAGGATGACCTTCTTGCCTGCTGCAGCGGCCTCCATTGCGTCCTCGGAGGTGAAGACGAGGGTGCCGACCGCTCCGCCCGGAGATGCGGGCAGACCCTTGGCGACGACGGTGGCCTTCTTCTCGGAGGCGGGGTCGAGGATGGGGTGGAGGATTTCGTCGAGCTGGGCGGGAGAAACGCGCATAACGGCCTCTTTCTCACCGATCATGCCCTCATCTACCATATCCATGGCCATCTGGAGGGCGGCGATACCGGTACGCTTGCCGATACGGCACTGGAGCATCCAGAGGTGGCCTTCCTGAATGGTGAATTCGATGTCCTGCATGTCGTGGAAGTGGTCTTCCAGACGCTTGCGGATGCCGTCGAGTTCTGCATAGACCTCGGGCATTGCGGTCTCCAGGGACTGGAGATGCCTGTTCTGCTCGGTCTTGGTGGCCTCGTTGAGGGGGTTGGGGGTACGGATTCCTGCAACCACGTCTTCGCCCTGGGCGTTGATGAGCCACTCGCCGTAGAACTTGTTGTCGCCGGTGGCGGGGTTGCGGGAGAATGCAACGCCGGTGGCGGAAGTCTCTCCCATGTTGCCGAAGACCATGGACTGGACGTTCACTGCGGTGCCCCAGTCATCGGGAATCTTCTCGATGCGGCGGTAGGCGATTGCCCTCTTGCCGTTCCAGGACTTGAAAACGCCGCCGATGGAGCCCCAGAGCTGGTCGTGGGCGGTGTCGGGGAACTCGACGCCGAGGACCTCCTTTACGCGGACCTTGAACTTGTCGCAGAGGACCTTGAGCTCTTCTGCGGTGATTTCCGTATCGTTCTTGTAGCCCTTGGCTTCCTTGAGCTCCTCCATCATGCGGTCAAGCTGCTGGCGGATACCCTGGCCGTCGGCGGGCTCGATGCCCTCGGCCTTTTCCATGACGACGTCGGAGTACATCATGATGAGACGGCGGTATGCATCGTAAACGAAGCGGGGGTTGCCGGTCTTCTTGATCATACCGGGGAGAGTGGCTGAGCACAGACCGATGTTGAGGATGGTGTCCATCATACCGGGCATGGAACTGCGGGCGCCGGAACGGCAGCTGACGAGGAGGGGATCCTCGGGGTCGCCGAAGCGCTTGCCCATAAGCTTCTCGGTGGCCTCCAGTGCGGAAGCGACCTCGTTCTTGAGGGCGTCAGTGTAGCCGCCGCCGAGCTCGTAATATTCGGCGCAGCATTCGGTTGTGATGGTAAATCCGGCCGGGACGGGCATCCCGAGCTTGCTCATCTCGGCGAGGTTTGCACCCTTGCCGCCGAGGAGTTCACGCATAGTACCGTCGCCCTCGGCGGTCTTTCCACCGAAGCGATATACTCTCTTCTTGTTCTCGAACATAAAACTTTATTACTAGGTTATCAGAATTTTCAGGTTGCGAATTTAGCAAAAATATTTTTTTATAACAACTTGCTTGCAAGCTCGCTGAGGGGGCTCCTCTCGCCCTTGCGCAGGAACACGTGCTGGAAGAGCTTCTGGCCGGCCATTTTTTCGCCCAGGTGGGTGAGGCCGTTGGACCATTCGTCGAGGTAGGGCTGGTCGATCTGGAAGATGTCGCCGGTGAATACCATCTTGGTGCCCTCGCCTGCACGGGTGATGATGGTCTTGACCTCGTGGGGCGTGAGGTTCTGGGCCTCGTCGATGATGAAGAAGCACTTGCCGAGGGAGCGGCCGCGGATGTAGGCGAGCGGCTCGATGACGAGTTTCTCCATAGTGATCATGCTGTCGATGCGCTGCGCCTCGCGGGAGCCGGGACGGAACTGGTCGCGTATGACGTTCAGGTTGTCCATGAGGGGCTGCAGGAAGGGGCTCATCTTGGACTTCTGGTCGCCGGGAAGGAAACCGATGTCCTGGTTGCCTAGCACGACCGTGGGGCGGGAAAGGATAATCTGCTCGTAATCACGCTCCTGGGCGAGGGCGGCGGCAAGCGCGAGGAGCGTCTTGCCGGTGCCGGCGCCGCCGGTGAGGGCGACGAGTTCGACCTTGGGATTGAGACAGGCGTCGAGGGCCATCTTCTGCTCGTCGTTGCGTGGACGTATGCCGAAGGCCTCGTGGGAACGGATGAACGTTATGCCGCCGGTGTCGGTGTTGAAACGGGCGCAGGCGGTATCGCCCTGGCCGCCCTTCCAGCGGAGTTTGTACAACTGGTTGGGGGCGGGACGGGTGTCCTGTACGGCCTCCCAGGGGATGGAATTCTCGGGGCCGTAGCAGAGCGACTGCATCAGGGCCGGGTCGAGGTCCATTTCTATCACTTCCCTCTCGGAACCCTCTATCTTTTCGTCCTGCACCTTGTCGGTGAGGTAGTCCTGTACGGCCATTCCCGCGGCCTTGGCCTTGAGACGCAGGTTGACGTCCTTGGTGACCAGGGCAACGAAGCGGCCGGGGTTGTTGTCGCGCACCCACATCGCGGTGGAGAGGATGCGGTGGTCGGGGATGTCGTCCCGGAAGAGTTCGGAGAACTCGGGCGGGAAGGGATGGTTGGGCTCGACCTTGATGCAGCCGAGGCCCTTGCCGATGCGCACCCAGTCGGCGCCGTAGCCGTTGGTGATCTTGTCCAGGTCGCGCATGAAACCGCGTGCGTGGAATGCCAGGGTGTCGTTGCCTTTCTTGAATTTGTCGGCCTCTTCGATAACGGCTACCGGGATGACGAGGTCATTGTCCCGGAACTGGCCGATAGCCTTGTGGTCGTGCAGGATGACGTTGGTGTCGAGCACGAATATCTTGGATTTGTCAGTCTTCGCCTTCCGCATTTTGCATTAGGGATTCAAGGATTGTCTGTATGCCTGATTTGGCTGTGGTTTCAAGGTGGAGCAGGCCGTCGGCCGACGGGTGGCCGAGGGGGAACCAGGCGACGTCCTGCAGGAGGAATTCGGCGTCGGCGTAGTCGAAGTCAGTGTCGCGTATCTGGATGACGGCGCCGGGAACCTCGGAGAAGAGGATCCGGACGGGGTCTGTCTCGCCGCTGGCGCTCATGATGCCTGCAATATCTGCGGTGACACCGGCGCCGGGGCCGCGCATGCGGTCCAGGGCCGTCAGGAGGCCGCCGGAAGACACGGTGGACGCCGACAGGAGCACGCCGTCCTCGGCAAGCTCGCGCACGACCTCGAAGCAGTCCATAAGGTAATCGGGGTCGTCGACCTGCGGGCAGACGCCGCCGCCGAAACCCAGGCCGCAGGCAAGCTGGGAGCCGCCGAGTCGGTAGTCTGAGGTGTCGAAGGGCACGTAGGCTATCCAGCTCTGGGGGTCGGGGTGAAGGATGTCATCGACCAGCAGGGGCGCGCCGGAGAAAGGCGTGGCGAAACGTACGTCGAACTGGCCTTCCTCGCATACTATGCGCCTGATGGGAAGATGCAGGGTGTCGATGTAATCGGCGACGGCCTCGACGGAGGCGTAGAAAGCCGCCATATCCCCTACCCATACGGGGTTGAACGTCCATTTGGCGGTGAGGGGAAGGTCGTCCAGACGGAAGTTGCCGCTGCGCCAGACGGTGTCGATGAGGGCAGTGGCGACGCGCGCCCTGGTACAGGCCGAAGCAAAAGGTACCGGCGTGTGGCGGCCCTGCTGATGGACCGTCCGCAGGTAGTCCGATATGCCCGACGGGTCAAGCTGGATGACGCCGGGAGCGGGGTCGAAGGTCTCGTCCACAATGGTGCCCGCGGGAAGCTGATTGTCCAGGGGCTTCTCCATTACAGACGACAAAATCCCGGCAGGAGTAAGTTCCCGCGGGATTCCGTCTATGACGTATTTGCTGAACAATGCCTGCATCACTCCACAAATATAATAAAATTTGTGGAATAAGCACTGCAACTATTCGGATATCAGCGGAGCGCGGCCGTTATCGTTTGCCCGATAATGCGGAGCGTACAGCGACTCGATTTCCACGGCGGGCATCTGGAAGGCGCCCTCCTGGGTGACGAAGAACTCTTCGGTTATCGTCGTATGCTCCTCGGGATAACTGTCGAACCAGTACTCGGTCTTGTCGGACAGCACGTTGCGGTAGCCCTGGGGACTGAACGACCAGCCTCCGTAGCTCATCGGGCGCAGCCACCAGCCGTAGCGGCCGGAGAGCTGTTCGACCGGGCGCATCGAAGCCGGGCGCGGTGCGGTGAGACGCACGAAACTGCGGTTCTCCTCGCTCCAGATGCAATATTTTGCAACGATGCGGTCGCCTACCTTGACGTGGTCGCCCTCGCTGAGGGCCTTGCCGTCGAGGAGGAACACCCTTTCCACCGTGAAGCCGTTGCCGGCGGCCTTGACCTCCGGGAAGGGCTTGGTGAAGGTGGAGCTGAGCAGGATGACCTTGGTGGCCAGAGTCTCCTCGGTCCCCCTCAGCACGCTGGCTATGGCCTCGATATAAGCCGCGTCCTTATCCCACTGCTGAGTCTCTTTCTGTATCATTATCCAGAGCCTTATGCCTTCGGCCGTATTGCGGGCTGCATCGGTATAAGAAGCCGGTTTGCCGGAGGCGTTCTTGCCCCAGTCAGCGGCGGAAGTGAAGAGGTCGCACAGCAGCGCATGGGCGTAGAGTTCGCTTTCCAGAAGTCCTCTCCAGGGCATGACGGCATTGGGATAATAGCAGCCGCCGCAGCGATGCTTCACGGCATACTGGAGCAGCGATTCCACGTCGGAGTCGTACGAACGTGCCACCTTGCGGCAGAGGTTCAGGCCCCAGATCCTGGCGAGGTCCTTGCCTCCCGGAAGCGTAAGCAGCGACTGCAGGGTGCGCAGGCGGCGGGCCTTGGCCAGTATCTGGCCGTTCATGCCTCTGGCGCCGGACGGCGTGAGGTAGGCCTTGACTTCTTTCTTGAACTTCCTGTACACCTTGGCGGCGGGCTTTGCGAAAGGCACCTGTGGATAAAGGGCACGCGTCTGAAGGTATTTCTCCAGGGAGATACAGCCGCACCACCAGGGCTGGCCGGAACGGGTGAAGTAGCTGTCATCCAGATACTTGACTGCGGCCTCGACATTGATTGAAGAAAGATCGGCCTCGGGCATTGCAGCCATCCTCTGGAGTATGGCGGCGGTGACCGTCGGCGACGATTCCATGCCTTCGAACCATCCGATTCCGCCGCTGGCGTTCTGGCAGGCGGCTATCTTTTCCATTATCGACGCAAGTTCCTTGTCTGGCAGTCCGGGTGCACCTACCCTGCGTGCGATCACGTTGGAGTAGTATGCCTCGGTGAGGTCGATGACGTTGGAGCTCTTCGGCTCGACGCTGTCGGGTATCGCCTCGCGTATCATGGCGAGTATGTCACGCTCAACGGGCACAAGGCCGGCGGCGTCCACATTGATGAACTGGCTGCGGAGGTCGGCGATCAGGGCCTCCCTGTCCATTCCGGCAAGGAGAACCGCCGAATGGGCCTCGGTAAGCGTCTGGAGGGCGATCCTGACGGGTATGGTGACGAATACGGCGTCGGAACCGACGGAGGCGTCATCGCCAACGAAGTTGACAAGCACGCCAAGGACGGGGACGTCGGCGGGGACGTCGAATGCGGCGCTGAACGGTATGCTGCCGCCGGCCGGGATGGTGACGGCGGAGGACCTGGTCCCGATGACGGGGGCCGTCTTGTAGTCGGCGCCGTTGTAGAACCGTATGCTGACCTTGCCGCTTACGGGAACGTCCATCGTGCTGGCGATGGTGGCGCGGGCGACATACTGGTCCCCTCCGTAAAGGAACAGCGGCTGGACGGCCGACACCTTGACGGGCAGGGTGACCTTCATCTCCTCACGCAGGACGGCGTTCTTCATACCCTCGCCGTGGGCGAAGAGTTGCACATAATATGTCGAAAGGCGGTCGGAACCGGTGACCTTGAATTCTATGCGGCCGTCCCTGTCGGAGCGCAGGCACGGCTCCCAGGCCATCGTGGCGTCGAAATTCTCACGCACGTGGACCTCGGGGGCGACATCGGCGGAGGCGGACTGCACGGCGGCGTTGTCCATCATCATCTCCTCCGCCATCACGGCTCCTTCGGAAACCGCGCGGGTCTTGTACATCACCCGTCCTCCTGCAGCCTTTTCGGCATAGAGTTCCGCAGTATAAGACCTGCCGCAGTATCCGCAGACGTCGTTGTAATAAACCCGGGGCTCGGAACGGCGGTAGGGCGTCACTTTGTCCCATACATTGGACTCGATCTCTTCGGTGGCCTTGTCGAATACGGCGGCGGCACATTCGATACCGGGTTCAGTCTCGATGACGAGGGTGCACTGCTCGCCGGGACGGGCCATATTGGTGAAACGGGAGAACGACAGAGGCAGCGTTTTCGTTATCACCGGCAGCTTGATGGTGCGGGAGTAATCGTAGCAGTTCCCCTTGTGGAAGAACAGCACGGTGAGCGTAATGGTGTCGGGATACCTGTCCTTGCGGGAATAGGATACGGTCCTGAGGGATCCGGCCTTGCCGCGTTCGCCCTTCAGCTCAACTATCTGGTGTTCAAGCAGTACATTGCCGCTGCCGACCAGTTCGACAACCGCCCATACGGGGCCGTCGGTGGAACCGAACTGCAGGGCGATGTCTTCTCCGCCGAGTTCCTTGAAGAAGGATACGACGTCCATATTGAGGGCGGTGTCGGCGTCTTCGGCCTTTACGAAGACATGCTTAACCTCGTTGGTCTCCAGTTTGCCGTCAGCCCTGCGGGCGCTGGCCTTGAGGAGTATCCGGTACATTCCGGACGGCTGTCCCTTGAGGTCGATGTCCTTGACCTCACCGGAAGACGCCGGGCCGCGGGTGATGACCTTCCCGGCCTCGTCCGTCACCTCATAATAGATTTCGAGGCCGCTGCGGACCATGCCGCCGGTTTCGAAACGCACGCGGGCGAAGCCGTCGCGGATTATCCAGTTCTCGCCGTGGTAATAGCCCTTGCCGGAGGTGACGTTGTAACGGCCCTCGACGGTGTTGAGCATAGCCGCACCAAGGGGGATGCGGTAGTTGACGTGCTTGTAGGTGCTGAATTCGAGGGTCTCGCCGGTGCCGTCCGCAATGGTCAGGCGGACGGGGAAGCCGTAGCGGGTGGTTTCGACCGGGACGGGGATTTCGAAGGAGAATGTGCCGTCGGGGCGCAGTTCGACGGGGCCGGAGCCGAAGCCGGGCGCATCGTATCCGGCACGCACGGAGCCGAGGCTGTGCCCGGAATAGGCGGAGACCTTGCCGCTGACCTTCACCTTGTCGCCGGGGAGGTAGAGCGTATTGTCTTCGTCCCAGGTGAGCTCGAAGGTGGGTAGGACGAATTCGTCGACGCGTACGCGGCGGGTGGTGATGCGGCCGCCGGTATCGCTCAGGCACAGTTCGAACATGCCGCCGCGGGAGGAGCCGGCAAGGGAGAATTCTCCGTCGACGGAGCCGAACTCATTGGTCCGGAGTTTCTTCACGCCGAGGCTGTTGCCCTGGGGGTCGAAGAGTTCAACCTCAACCTGAGTACCCTTGGGAAACAGTTCGTAGGTGTATGTTCCCTTGTAAAGGATACCCTTGAAACGGAGGGTTTCTCCGGGGTTGTAGGCTCCCCTGTCGGTCAGCAGGAGCGCACGGCGCATCGGATAATCTTTGTCTTCCGAGACTATGCCGGGATGCGGGGAACGGACGTTTATCGGATTGGAACGGCGCACAAGGCCGTCGCCTCCCTTATACGACGCACGGAGCAGCATGGCACGGTACGACTGCTTGGCGAGATGGGACTGAATCTTGTCGGGAAGGGTGGTGAAGCCGTCGAGGGGCACGTCGGACACGCTGGTGATCAGCACCCCGTCGGCGTCGAGGAGCGCGAAGTCGCATTTCTTAACCGGCCTGCCGGATTCGTAGTCAGCCACGAAGGCGCCGTAGCCCTCGTTGATGGCGCGTACGGCGATGGAGAGGGTGTATTTGTCGTAACTGATGGCCTCTTCGCATCCGGCGGCTTTGGCTTCGACTAAATAGGTATCGTCGTCGATGGCGGGGAGCTGCACCTTCACGGTATCACGCAGGTAGTAACTGCCGGTCTTGTTGACCACGCCGGTCTCCCAGACGGTTTTGGAGGCGTTCCTGACGGTCAGGGTGAGCTTCGGGACGTTGCGCAGAAGCAGGGTCATTTCCGTGCCGGAGGCCTCTATGTCGATGTCTTTGGAATCGAGTTCGTCGATGATGCCCTTGACCTCGCTGCAGCAGTCGGCGATGCTCTTTTCGTCACCCGTAAAGCGGGCGCGGTCCTTTTCGAATTCTGCGCAGCGGCTCCGCAGGGCTTCATAATCGACGGAAGTGCTGCCCTTGGCGTTGCGAAGGCCGTTGAGTTCCCAGGACAGGCGCCACTGGCGGCCCAGCATGCTGACGGCCTTGTCCTTGTATTTGTTGACGTAGCCGCCCATTTTGGAATACGTATCCGGGCTGGAGTACCAGGCGGCCTGGGAGTATTCCAGGAAGGCGGATTCCGGATATCGGTCGCCGTAGTATTTGCCGGCGAGGGTGCTGCGTTTCCCGAAGAAAACGCTCCAGACGGCGTATTCGTAGTCGTTGTGGATGAGTTTTATGAGGGCCGGTGAGTAAACCGGCCGGCCGATGTTGCCGTCGCGGGTGTAGAATTCGGGATTGGAAGCAGCCTGGAGCTCGGCCTTGTGGGACTCTATGTACGAATCCGCCTGCTCCAGGGACCAGTTGTTCCTGTTGAAATAATACACGGCGACCGGTTCGCCCATCCCGTTGATTTCATTGGAGAGAGCGGTCTGGAGGGATGTGCGGTCCTTCCAGTTGATGCTGGAGCGGACGTCGACATAGCGGGTGGCGGCGTCGTAGAAATCCCACGCAAGGTGTTTGGCCGCGGCCTCTTTCTTGATTTCCTCAAGCGCCGCCACCTGGTCCTGCGGCTTGTCGGCCTTCTCGGCCTTGTAGTAAGTCTTCCAGAGGTTGACCAGCACGTGGCCCTGGGAGTCCTTGGTTTGGGCGAATGACATCATCGTGGACAGAATCAATGCGAGTGTTAGTGTTAATCGTTTCATACTCTCTCGATATATGCAATTGCTTCGGATGCAACGTACGTGCTGCCGCCGATGTAAACTATAGGGTCCGGGAGACCTTCGGCGAGCCTGAACGCCTTTCTGACGGCGTCGGCCACCGAACGGGACTTCCGGCAGCGGAGGTGTTTCAACTTCAGTGCCAAAGTGCCGACATCCATTGCACGGGGAGTCGCAGGCGCGGCGAGTATGTAGGTGGCGTCCGTCGGAAGGAGGCCTGAGATTGAGTTGACGTCTTTGTCGGCCATGGCGCCGTAAACCACTATGAGGGGCCTCAGGGAGCCGTTTCCGGTCTGGCGCAGGGCCTGCAGGCGGGAGACGTTGTAGCTGATCGCGGGAGGGTTGTGGCCGATGTCGCAGATGGTGAGGGGGTCTTCGCGGAGTATCTCCCAGCGGGCGCGCAGGCCGGTGAGGGATGCGGCGTGAAGCAGGGGCTCAGGCGGCGCCTGGATGCCCAGCAGCTGCAGGGCGGCTGCGGCAGTGCGGTAGTTGACGGCGGCGTGCGCCTCCTGCGGCAGCGTGTCCGGAAGGGAGGCAAGGTCTTCGGCATAATGGAGGGGACTCCCCTTCCGGGACGCGACGTCCTCGAATACCGGCTGCGTCCCGGAATCCCGGCCCCATACGAGGGCAGGCACTCCCGGCTTGAAGATGCCGGCCTTCTCGGCGGCGATTTCGGCACGGGTGGAGCCCAGGAGGTCGCAATGGTCGAGCCCTATGGAAGTAATGACGCTGAGGCGCGGCGTGATGATGTTGGTGCTGTCCAGGCGGCCTCCGAGGCCGGTTTCGATTACGGCGGCATCGACCTTCTGCGATGCGAACCAGCTGAGGGCCATGCCGGTGGTAATCTCGAAGAAGGTCAGGCCGGCGGCGGCGCTTTCGTAGCGGTCGAGGAAGTCCAGGACGTCCTGCCGGGGTATCATCGTCCAGCCGTCCTTGCCGACTATTTTCATTCTCTCGCGGAAGTCAAGCAGATGGGGCGAGGTATACAGGCCCACCCGCAGGCCGGTGGATGCCAGGGCGGCGGCTATCATCGAGCATACGGAGCCCTTGCCGTTGGTACCGGCGACGTGTACTGTAGGATAGCTCAGATGCGGGTGGCCGAGGACGGCGTCGAAGCGCATCATAGCGTCCAGCCCGGGCTTGTAGGCGTCGGGCGAAAAACCGCCTGTCTGCACGCTGCGGTGCAGGGAGAAAAGTTGCGCTATCCGCTCGTCGTAGGTCATCGCTTTACAGGAACCGTTCGAAGAAATCGGTCAACTTGAGGTAGAGCTGCCCGCGCCAGGGGCCGCTGACGTTGTGCTCGCTACGGGGGTAGGGATAGTAGTCGGGGATGACGTTGTTCTCCACGCAGGACTGCATGTAACTCAGGGAGTTGATGGGGAGGACTGTGCCGTCTTCCATACCCTGGCAGATAATCAGGCGGGCCTTCAGGCGGTCGGTCTTGTCCTGAAGGCGGGTGAGGGCGAAGCCTTCGGGATTGGTCTCTTCGGTGTCCATATAACGCTCGCCGTACATCACCTCGTACCACTTCCAGTCGATGACGGGACCTCCGCAGGCGCCGGCCTTGAAGAGTTCGGGATGCGTGGTGAGGAGGGTTATCGTCATAAAGCCGCCGTAACTCCAGCCGACGACGCCGATGCGGCTTTCGTCAACCCAGCCCTCGCTGATCAGTTGCTTGATGCCTTCGACCTGGTCGGCGGTCTCGGCGACTCCGCAGCGGCGGTTGATGGCGCGGGCGAAGGCATAGCCGCGGTTGTCGGTGCCGCGGTTGTCCTGGATGTAGAGGACGTATCCCTTCTGGGCCATCAGGTATTCCCAATAGCGTATGCCGGCCAGCCAGGTATCGGTAACCATCTGGCTGTGAGGGCCTCCGTACACGTAGACGATGAGGGGGTACTTCCTTGACGGGTCGAAGCCGGCGGGCTTGACGATGCGGTAGTAGTTGACGAACGAAGGGTCCGCAGAAGGAACCGTACCGAGCTCGACGGTAGCGGGGGCGAAGGGGGTCATGGGGTTCTTGCTCTCGTGAAGGACCTGCAGGAGGGTGCCATCGGCCTTGCGGAGTACGGTCTTGAAGGGGACGTCGACGGCGGTCCAGCGGTCGAGGAACTTCGTTCCGTCGGGGCTGAACAGGACGCTGTGGGTGCCGCTTTCCGGGGTGAGACGCTCCGGAGTGCCCGTTTTCACTTTGGCGAGCGGACGGAGTTTGCCGCAGGCGGTAAGGTTGGAAAGGCGGATGCGGTAGAGCTGGGCTTCGACCGGGGAGACTTCAGCGGAGGTATAATAGACGTATCTGCCGTCGTTGTAAACGTATTCGACGTCGGCGCTGCAGGTAGTGAGGCGCCTTACGCCGCCCTGCATATCACAGAGGTACAGCTGGCGGTAGCCGTCGCGGACGTCGGTGCGGTAGATGAAGAATTCGGTGCCCTTGATGAAGAAGACGCCCTCGAGGGGCTCCACCCAGGTGGGGTCGTTCTCGCTGAAGAGGGTCCTGATGAAGGAGCCGTCGGCAGCGTCGTAGACATTGAAGTTGAGGCTGTGCTGGCTGCGGTCGATGACCTGGACGAGAAGCCGGCTGCCGTCGGGAGTCCAGGTGACGCCGGCGAGGTAGCGCTCGTCGGTGAAGTCGGTGACCTTAAGGGTATTGAGGACATTGCCCAGGGTGTCGCAGACGCAGAGGCTGACGTGCTCGGAGGGCATGCCGTTCATGGGATAACGTATGCTTTTGAGGCTGCCGGTGCGGGTGGTGATGTCCAGCAGGGGGAACTCGCCGACGGCGCTTTCATCGACCCTGTAAACGGCCAGACGGCTGCCGTCGGGAGACGGGTAGTATCCGCTGTTTATGCCGAACTCGTTGCGGGAAGGGACCTTGCCGTATGTGACTGCGGGGCCGTCGCTGGCGGGGAGTTTAGGGGCCTTGGGGCGCTGGATGGAAAATTCGGTGGTGACTTCCGACTGTGCGTTCCAGCCGAAGTATTTGTATTCGGGACGGACGGCGCGGCTGTTGATCTGCGCGCAGGTAAGCTGCTGGCCGCCGGGAGTGCCGACAGAGACAGACTTGATGACGGTGCGCTGGGCGGCCAGTGAGGCCGGCGCCAGGATGAGTGCGGCAGCTACGGCCGCCAGAAAGGTTTTGTGCTTCATACGTTCACAAATATACCAAATTATTATTAATTTCGCAGCCGTGAGATACAGATTAGACTTGTCCTACAACGGGGCCGCCTTCTGCGGATGGCAGGTCCAGCCGGGAGTGTCCACCGTACAGGGTGAACTCGAGGCCGCCCTCGGGACGCTTCTGCACTGTACCGTAGGGGTGGTTGGCGCCGGACGCACCGACACCGGCGTGCATGCGCTGCACTACGTCGCCCATTTCGACTACGACGGAGAGGTGGATTGCCAGCAGTTGCGTTACAGGCTCAACGCCATCCTTCCCAAAGGGATAGCCGTTTCGGGGGTGTCCGTGGCGGATCCGTCGTTCCATTCACGGTTCGACGCCGTCAGCCGCAGTTATTCGTATTATCTCCGTCGGTTCAAAAACCCATTTCTTGATGACAGGTCGTATTTTTACGGCTATCCGGACGTGGATTTCGGGCTGATGAACAAGTGCGCTTCCATGCTTCTGGGCAGGCACGATTTCTCCTGCTTCGAGAAGAGCGGCGGAGACAACAAGACTTCGGTATGTACGGTGACGCGGGCCGGATGGACTGCTTTGGACGGGGTTCAGGGTTTTGGCTCTGCAGTTGGTAGTCCGGCCGGGGCGCAGTTGTGGCGCTTCGACATCGAAGCGGACCGCTTCCTGCGGAATATGGTGCGGGCGGTGGTCGGCACGCTTCTGGAGGTCGGCCGCGGCAAGCGCACGCCGGAGGAATTCGCAGCGCTCATCCTTCCTGCGGAGGAGGAACAAGGCGCAAAAGTATCGCGCCGGTCCGCGGCCGGGGAATCCGTCCCGGGACATGCGCTCTTTCTTGTGGATGTTAAATATTGATATTCAATTATGAAACGCAGTCTCTTTATTTTAGCAGCGGTGCTTTCCGTCACAATGTGTACCGAGTCGCCCAAAAGCATTCCTGATTCCATTCGTGGCACATGGAGCGGTGAAATAGACAAAATCGGCCTCTCCATTGTCGTGCATGTCGAAGACACTTGCACCATGGATTCTCCGGACCAGGAGGCTTACGGAATCAAAGCGCAGATCAAAGACATCAGCGAGACGTCCATCCTCATAAAAATACCTGAGCTGCATGTCACAATAAAGGGCACCTTGCAAGGCGATTCGCTCATAGCAACATTCAAACAGATGGGCATCAAGGCGAACCTTCCAATGGCCCGCGGGCCCCTCGTACGCAATCGGCCCCAGACTCCCGTGCCTCCTTTCCCCTATGATACAGAGGAGCTTGAGTTCATGAGCGGCAACGCCGTCCTCGCCGGGACGCTCACCCTGCCGGAGAGCACCGGTACTGCCGTGGTCCTGGTTTCGGGCAGCGGCAAGCAGGACCGCGACGAGACCCTGATGGGGCACAAGCCCTTCGCCGTCATTTCCGACGCCCTGGCACGTTGCGGCATCAGTTCGCTCAGGTACGACGACAGGGAGTGCGGCGGTTCGACTGGCATATTTGACGAAGCCACTACCGAGGACTTCGCTGCGGATGCAGCGGCGGCAGTGCGTTTGCTGCGTAAGCGCGGATTCAGCAAGGTTGGCCTGATCGGCCACAGCGAAGGCGGAACAATAGCGTTCATGCTTGCCGGGGCCGAGGACAAGGACGACGGCACCCCCGATTTCATCGTGAGCCTCGCCGGAATGGCCGACCGCGGAGACAGCACCATCATCCGTCAGACAACCAGGATGCTAGTGCTGCAGGGCGCTCCAGAAAAAGTAGCCCGCATCGCAGCAAAAATGACCTACAAGAAGATAGCCGGCGGAGACATGAAATGGATGGATTACTTCGTCGCACTCGACCCGGCCCCGTACATAAGCCGCATCGAATGCCCCGTCCTGGCCCTGAACGGCGAAAAGGACTCCCAGGTCATCCCGGACTACAATCTGAAAAAGATCCAGACCCTCTGCCCCGCCGCCGACTGCCGCCTCTACCCCGACCTCAACCACCTCTTCCAGCACTGCAAGACCGGCCTCAGTTCGGAATACGCCCACATAGAAGAGACAATGTCCGAAGAGGTCCTTGCAGATATCTGCAGTTGGATATCCGAGCGATAAAGGGCGCCGCTGAAAAAGCGGGGTCCTTACGGCCTACCCTTCGAAGAAACTGAAGTGTACGCGGCCGTAGCAGCGTTCCTTGATGAAGCGGGGATGGTCTTTGAAGGAGTATTCGCCGCCGTGCTCCAGGATGAACCAGCAGCCGGGGTGGAGGATTCCGGCGCCGAGGACCTTGTCCGGGAGGCCGTCAAGGCCATCCAGGGCATAGGGAGGGTCGGCGAACACTATGTCGAACTTTTCCTTGCAGATGGGAAGGAAATCGAAGACGTTTGAATGGACTGCAGTGACGTTCGCGAGCCCGAGCCGCTGCGCCTCGGACTTGATGAAACGGGCGTTGTCGCGGTTCATCTCCACGCTCCAGACGTGGGCGGCGCCGCGGGAGGCGAACTCATAGGCGATGGCCCCGGTGCCGCCGAAGAGGTCCAGGACCTTGAGATCCTCGAATTCGTATTCGTTGCCGATGATGTTGAACAATCCCTCGCGGGCGAAGTCCGTGGTGGGGCGGGCCTTGTAGCCCATCGGCGGGTAGATGGTTTTGCCCTTGAGGCGGCCTCCTATGATTCTCATAAGACCTCCACTGCCTTGAAATAACGGTAGAGGGCCATTTCTTCCTCGGGGCGGAGGGGATGGCGGAAGCTTATCGTAGTGACCTCGGGATTGAGCTGGAGGGACTTCATCGCGAAGAAAATATAGTACTGCGCGGTGACGAAGTCGGGGGCCTTGTATTCGTTGGCCAGGAGGAGGCTGCGGCCCTGTGCGATAGCCAGGCTGAGCACGCCGTCCTGCCAGGAGCAGAGCAGCTTGTTGTATTCGCCGCACTCGTGGAGATGCTCCAGGATATCAAATATCCCGGGCGGAACGTCCTGTCCTCCCGGGATACTGTATATGAGTACCGCTGAATAGCGGGGTATCTGCCTGTAGGCGATCCTGTCACTGTCAGCAAACTGGGAGACCTCCTGCAGGGCCTGGCGGGCCGAAGAAGGGTCGAAGAAGTTGACAGGGACGAGGGTGAACACTTCTACTCCCAGTTACCGGCGTTGTTGTTGGGCGCGGTAACGCTGCCGACCTGGAGGCCTTCGTATTTGTTCTGGTCGCGGCGCTCGGAGTCGAGGTTGATGCGGAGCTGGTTGTCGAGTCCCTTGAGGAGGAGCTTGTAGGGCATGCGGGCCTCGAACAGGGGAACGGGAACACCGGACACCATACGGGTGATGGCCTCCATCTGGGTGGGCTCGCCGCCGGAGAACGGAATGTAGGCGAGGGAATCTACGCAGAAGTCTTCCCTGTGATTGAACAGGGTGTCCTTGACGGGAATCTTGGTGACGATGGAGAAGACGAGGTTGTTGTCGCCGTTCTGGTACATCTCGTAGAGTTTCTCGGGAGTGATCTTGCGGTTGGCCTTCTTGACCTTCTCGGTGTGCGCCCAGGCGAGGGAGTCGTCGGCGGAGCCGATCTGGAGGACGATGGACATCTTGCCGTCGTTGTAGAAGTTCTTGAGGGAATCTATCGTGGAGACGAAGCGGCCGTTCTCGCTCTTGTAGGCGACCTGGAGGGTCCTGATGTCCTTGAGACGCTGGATTGCGACGGCCTCGCGGCGCTCTTTCTGCTTGTTGAAGTTGACAGGCTTGTTGATACTGCTGTAGATTGCATACACCAGAGCTACGATTCCGATAAGGAGAAGTACCTCGAGGATAATCTTTAGTGTCTTGTTCATTCTATGTGTTTTAATTTATTTGCAATAGTCGGACAAAGTTATGAAATTGATTTATCAAATGCAATATTATTGCTAAATTTGCGTCGTGAATTTGAGCGAAAACATACTGACGCTGAGCAATTGGATAAACAGTGCGGAACGCATCTGCACCGTATGCCATACCAACCCGGACGGCGACGCCCTGGGCAGCACCGCCGCCATGTTTTTCTACCTCACCGAGACCCTGGGCAAAAGCGTCACGGCCCTCCTGCCGGACGCCCCTCCCCAGTCGCTCGGGTTCCTCCTGGAAGGGGTAAACTACCTGACAGGAGGCCCCTCCGCCCAGGAGGCCATCTCCCGCTGCGACCTTCTCATCTGCCTGGATTTCAACGTCCTGAGCCGTGCCGAGTCGCTCTGCGACGCCTGCACGTCCTACCCCGGCCGCAAGGTCCTCATCGACCACCACGTAGGCCCGCAGGAAGACGCCTTCGGCCTCTGTTTCAGCGACACCGGAGTCTCCTCCGCCTGCGAACTGCTGTATGAAATCCTGATGCACATGCCCGGCATTGACGGCCACGCCGGCCGCCTTCCCGCCCGCACCGCCTACGCGCTTATGACGGGCATGACCACCGACACCAACAACTTCGCCAACTCCGTTTTTCCGGGCACCCTCCGCATGGCTTCCGCCCTGCTGGAAGCAGGCGTGGACAGGGAAGACATCCTTGACCACCTGTACCGCAGCGGACGCGAACAGCGCCTGCGCGCACAGGGCGACATACTCCGCGACCGCCTCGTCATCACGCCCGAGGGCGCAGCCGTCACCGTCCTTACCGCAGACGTCCTTCAATCATACGCCCTTCTCGACGGCGAGACCGAAGGCTTCGTCAACATCCCGCTGGAAATCAAAGAGGTACGCCTGAGCATCTTCGCCCGCGAAGAGAACGGCCGCTTCCGTGTATCCCTCCGGTCCAAGAAGGGCACGTCCGCAAGGGAACTTGCGATGCAGGCCTTCCACGGAGGCGGACACGAGCAGGCCGCCGGCGGCCGTATCCTCATCCCGGAAGACATCCCCACACCGGAAGCCGCAGCGGAATACGTAACCCGCGCCGCGGCACGGTTCCTGCAGCAAAACAGCCACCGATCATGAAGAAATACATCATATTAGCAATGGCGATCTGCCTCGCCGCAGCCTGCGGCCGCACCGTCACCCCCACCAAGCACGACGCCGACAAACTCAGCTTCGACGCCTGGGTGACCGTCCAGATGCAGAAGCACCCCAAGCCCGAATACCTCTGGCAGCAGACCAGGCTCGGCTCATGGATCCTCGAGGACACCCCCGGCACCGGAGACCTCATCGATACAAGCCAGGACTCCCTGTACGTCCGCCTGAACTACACCAGCCGCAGCACCAACGGCACCATCAACTCCACCACATACGCCAGGATCGCCCAGCAGCTCGGCACCTACAACGAGACCTACTACTACGGTCCCGACATAATCTATGTCCCCGGCTCCTTCGCGGGCCTGGAAGACATTCTGGAAGGAATGCGCGACGGCGGACGCCGCAAGGCAGCCGTCCCGGGCTGGCTCCACACCTACTCCCGCTACGATTCTCCGGAGAAATACCTCAACGACTCCACCTCCCGCTCCGCAGTCATCTACGACATAGAGGTGGTCGAGCATTTCCGCAACACGGACAAGTGGGAACTCGATTCCATCGCCCGCTACCTGGTCCGTCAGTTCCCCTCCCGCTTCGGCAAAGACGCAGGTAAGGCCAGGGCCGATTCCGCCGGAACCCACGGCTTCTACTACATTCAGACCGAGGCCCCGACCGGCGACAAGGCGCTTACCGACACCACCGTGTATATCAACTATACAGGCCGCAGGCTCGACGGCAGCGTATTCGACACCACCGTCCGCGACACCGCCATCTTCTACGGCCTCTACAGCAAGAGCAAGACCTACGGGCCGGTATCCGTAAAATACGGCACCAAATGGAGCGACATCAAGCTCGACTCCAACAGCGTCATCGAAGGGTTCGCCCGCACGCTGTCCTGCATGAAGGAGAACGAGAAGGGCACCGGCATCTTCTACTCCCCCATCGGTTATGCGTACAAGGGCTCCGGATCCGCCATCCCGGCGTATTCCCCGCTCCGTTTCGACATCGAACTGGTACAGAAGCAATAGCATATGGCCTCCGCAGAAGCCGCACCGCTCGAACTCGGCACAGAAAAGATAGGCACCCTGCTGCGCAAGTACGCCGTCCCGGGCATCATCGCCCAGACGGCGGCTTCGCTTTACAACATGGTGGACAGCATCTACATCGGCCACATACCGGATGTTGGGCCCTACGCCATATCGGGCCTCGCCGTCACATTCCCGCTGATGAACATAAGCATCGCGCTCGGCACCCTCGTGGGCGTCGGCGCAATGACGCTCATCTCCATCCTGCTGGGGCAGAAAAACTACCAGACGGCCGGCAAGGTACTGTCCAACGCCCTGAGCCTCAACGTCATATTGGGAGTGGTATTCACGGTGGTAACGCTCCTGTTCCTCGACCCGATCCTGTATTTCTTCGGGGCCAGCGAGCGCACGCTTCCGTTCGCGCGGGACTATATGACGATAATCCTGCTGGGCAACACCTTCGCGCACCTGCTGCACGGCTTCAACGGCATTATACGCTGTTCCGGGCACCCCAAGACCGCAATGGGGCTTACGCTCTTCACGGTCATTTCCAACGCCATACTGGACCCGATATTCATCTTCGCCCTAGGAATGGGCATCCGCGGAGCGGCCGTCGCCACGGTGCTGTGCCAGCTCCTGGCGCTTGCCTACACATTCAAGTTCCTTGCAGACAAG
>CACZEU010000011.1 GCA_902780175.1 uncultured Bacteroidia bacterium | reverse complement strand
TTTGTCCCAGCCGCTCAGAAGCGCGATCGTGAACAGCGGTATTATGGCGATGATGTCGCACGTGCGCTCCACGATGACGGTGCCGAAGGCCTTGTCGTAGGTGAGCCCCCTGCGGGAAACGTATCCGCAGCGCACGAACTCACCGGCCCCCGGAAGCACCACGTTGACGACGTTGCCGACGTTGTTGGCGTCCCAGACGTCCAGGGGCGAGGCCTCGGGGTCTATTGGCTTGATGATGGCCCTCCACCGTTCTTCCCTTATCGCCAATGCGAGCACGGAGAAGAAGATAAACATTCCGACCCAGCCCCAGCGGGTCTGCCGGAGGTCCTGCCAGAACGTCTGCCAGTCGACTCCCTTGAAGGCGAAGTACACGAGCACTCCGGCCAGCAGGAAGGACAACACATATTTGATAACGTTCGATGTTTTCATCAGTCCTGCAAAATTAGCAAAAAATATTCCTATATTTGCCTTTGTTATAACACCAGTCTTATGAAAAAAGCTTTTTTCAGATTGATGGGCCTTGTGCTCGGACTCAGCGTCTTCACGGCCTGCTACGGCCCCGCACCCGGCGGCTGGCAGTATGACGAGCCCGGAGAGGAAGTCAAAGAAGACACCAAGGCTGCCGCAGAAGAAACGGTCCCCGGTGAAGAGGCTCCAGCAGAAACGCCCGCGGAGCCGGCTCAGTAATGGTCCGGCCGGGTCTGTTTCAGCGCATCGCGCTGGACATCAACAGCAGCTACGTCAGGCATCAGGCAGAAGAACGCCCCCTGACGCAGCTGTTTTGGGAATGTACCCTGCGGTGCAACATGCGCTGCCGCCACTGCGGAAGCGACTGCAAGATATCCACCGTCCATCCCGACATGCCTTTCGCCGACTTCGAGAAGGTGCTCCTGCGTGTGCGGGAGGTGTACGATCCCCATAAGCTCCTCATAATCCTCTCCGGCGGCGAACCCCTCATGCGGGACGACCTTGCCGCCTGCGGACGGCGCATCAAGGCCCTCGGTTTCCCCTGGGGACTGGTGTCCAACGGACTGCTGATGACGGATGCCCGTATCGACGAACTCCTTGCGTCCGGAATGCGCACCGCCACCGTCAGCCTCGACGGCCAGGAGGAGGACCATAACTGGATGCGCGGCGTGCCCAACGCCTTTGAACGCGCGTCGGCGGCCATCAGGCGGCTTGCCGGTGAGAGCATCCCCTTCGACGTCGTCACCTGCGTCAACCGGCGCAATTTCCCCCGTCTGGAGGAGATTAAGGAATACCTCATCTCGCTGGGCCTCAGGCAGTGGCGCATCTTCACCGTATTCCCCGTGGGGCGTGCGGCCTCGGACCCGCAGCTGCAGCTGGACAATAGTCAATACCGGGCCCTGATGGACTTCATCGTCAGCACCCGCCGCGAGGGCCGCATCCACCTGAGTTACGGCTGCGAGGGCTTCCTCGGCCCGTACGAAGGGCGCGTCCGGGACCATCTGTTCAGCTGTCAGGCCGGCCTCACCATCGCCTCGGTGCGTATCGACGGCGCCATCTCCGGCTGCACCAGCATACGTTCGCATTTCGACCAGGGAAACATCTACGAAGACGATTTTGTCGACGTCTGGCAGAACCGCTTCCAGGACTTCCGGGACCACGGGCGCTTCCGCACCGGGGCCTGCGCGGACTGCAGGTATTGGAAATGGTGCCGCGGCAACGGAATGCACCTTCGCGACGACGACGGAAAGCTCATAATGTGTAATTTGGAAAGATTGAAGATATGAAACGGTTGTTAACTGCATTGTCCTTGATGATCCTCGTTATCCAGGCGCAAGCCCAGATCCTGCCGGGAGCCAGCCCGGAGGCCGATTCCGCAGCGTTCGCCCGCATCCGCGAGCGTCTGGATTCAATCCGGCAGTACCGTCCCACGGTCGCGCTGGTGCTTTCCGGCGGCGGCGCCCGCGGTCTCGCCCATCTCGGTGTCATCCGTATGATAGAAGAATGCGGTATCCCCGTCGATGTGGTATTGGGCACCAGCATGGGCGGTATGCTTGCCGGTTTTTATTCGCTCGGTTACAACCATTCGCAGATGGACTCCCTGGTCCGCAGCATAGAGTGGCCGGTGATGATGTCCGACAAGATTCCCGACGCCTATCTTACGTACCGTCTTCGCAAGTACAGGGAGCGCTTTGCCCTGCGCGTGCCTTTCCATTACGACAGCGACGACCTGCTGGACAAGAAACGCAGGGAACTCTCAAGCCAGATCGACGCCCTTGCCAGCGAGAACGGCACTTCCACGAGCGACGTGCTGCAGGAGGCCATTTCCCGCATGGGCATAGGCATGCCCGACGGCCTTCTCTACGGCATCAACATCCGCAACACCATCAGCAGCGTGAGCGTGGGCTATCAGGACAGCCTGTGCTTCGCCGACCTTCCGGTTCCCTACGCATGCGTCGCCACGGAGATGTCCAGCATGAGGCCCAAGTACTGGACCAGCGGCAACGTTGGCGACGCCATCCGTTCCACCATAGCAATCCCGTTCTATTTCAGGGCCGTACGCAAGAACGGCGAGGTCCTTCTCGACGGCGGCATGAGGGACAATTTCCCCGTTGACCTTGCCAGGGAAATCGGCGCCGACATCATTATCGGGTCCGAAATGAGCACCAGGCGCAGCGTCGACGAGCTCAACAACCCCCTGGACTTCGTGCTGCAGACCATCAACCTGCTGGGCATACAGACGCTGGAAAAGACTATCGACATGCCGGACCTGCGGGTGCACCACGGACTGCATCAGTTCAACATGCTGTCCTTCGACGAGAAGAGCGTCGACGCCATCCTGGAGGAGGGCTACAAGGCCGCACTCGAAAACAGGGAAGGCTTCGAGAAGATTGCCGCAATGGTGGGGAGGAGCGACACCCCCGGGGTGGCCAGGCATAAGACAGCGACGAACATAGCGCTGCAGAAGGTGAAGGTGCGCGGCGTCAGCTTTACCGGAATCAGCGCCGGGGACCAGCGGCATCTGCTTGCGGATTACCTCTTCCCGCGCGACAGTCTGTTCGGCCGGGACCAGGTTGAAACCATGCTCAACAGCATCTACGGAACGGGCGCCTTCGAATCCGTCACGTACAGGCTGGAAGGGGGCTGCGAGCCGTATCAGCTCGTGTTCGACTGCCAGAAGGGACAGGTCAACGACGCCGCCGTCGGCATCCACGCCGATACGGACGAATATGTGTACGCGGTGGTACACCTTGGCCTTGGGACGCGCCGCCTGTCCGGTTTCCGATTCACCACCGACCTCAAGCTCGGCGTCAATCCGGAACTCAACCTGGACGCCGCCTACCGTCCCGGAATCAACCTTCCCACCGTCGGCGTCAGTCTCAGGAACCATCTGCTCAACACGCGCGTCTACGACGGCATCTTCCCCGTGAGCGAGAAGCTGTTCAGCATGGCGGCGGACGCCTATGTCGAGGACTCCAGGATGTCGTTCGGCAGCCTCCGGGCGGGCGTTACGTACGAGATGGCACCGTATGAGGATTACCTTACGGTCGACCAGATATGGGGCGGAGGAGCGTGGAGTTTCGACTGGAAAAAGTACTGGGTGTCGGCGTTCGGGAAGATCCGTATCGATACCTTCGACGACGGTTATTTCCCCACCTCCGGAGTGCAGTTCGTGTTGGATGGGCGCTATACCTTCAAGGGATACGACACCAACATCATCAATAAGGAAATGGCCGATACTGCAGAGGTCCCCGGTTACGCTTCGGTTTATTTAAGCCTGTCGGCAGCCTTCTCTCCTGCGCCATGGTTCACCGTCCAGCCGTCCCTGTACGCAGGCTGGAATTCCACGAATACGAACTTTATGTTCCTCAAGCACACGGTAGGAGCAGGCGGCACCCTGGCGGGACGTTACGTCGAGCATCAGATGCCGTTCTTCGGATTTGCTGCGGGGTTCGAAGTCTGCCGTACATACAGCGGCGTAGCCCAGCTCGACCTGCGCTTCCGCGTAGCCGACAAGAACTTCATCACAGCCCGTGCGGGAACGTTCCAGGACGCCCTGGATTTCCAGGAATTCTTCATGACCCTCCCCGCCTCCTGGGCCGTCGGAGCAGAATACGCCCGCCAGACCATCGCAGGCCCCCTGAAGGCAGGATTCCAGTGGTGCTCCACCCGCGGCTTCTCCGTCAGCGCCTCAATCGGGTTTGATTTCTGATATTTTTACTATCTTTGCAGTCCCAACGCTGGTCCCGTAGCTCAGTTGGATAGAGCAACAGCCTTCTAAGCTGTGGGTCGCGCGTTCGAGTCGCGCCGGGATCACGCTTCCAAGCCGCCTGAAAGGGTGGCTTTTTTCGTTTAGGGGGCAGTTGCGGCCCGGAAGAGGGGGCCGGGCTGGCCGGAGGCGGGTGGTTTGCAGGGGGTCCGGCCCGAAAACATTTGTTTGCGGGCCGGAGTACGCTTTGCAAGAAATGTATATCTTTGCACCAATAAACAATCATTGGTTTTGAAAAGCACTTTATTCCATTTTGCAACTGCACTGCTTATGCTTTCCGGAGCGTGCACGGTTCCTGTGACGGTTTGCGGTGAAATACGTCAGGACCGCAAGGACGATCTTGTATGGGAGAATGAATTCAGCGGCTACAGGGCTTTCGGGCCGGCGTTGCAGGCGGCCGGCGAGCGGGCGTTCGGTTACGATATTTTCACCAAGAGCGTGACTTACCCGGTGCTGCACGACCGCTACGAAAAGGCCCTGGGGCCGGAAAAGCTGTCTTTCCATATCGACCACGGTGACGGGATGGATTCCTACGGCGTCGGCCCTACCCTGGGGTGCGGCACGGCGGCGCTGGTGGATTCGTCGGGCATTGTCTATCCCTGGTGCTGGAAAGAGGCGGAAATCCTTCAGAACGGCCCCCGGCGCTTCCGCGTGCGGCTTACCTATCCGCCGGTTATGGTGAACGGAAGGGAAGTGACCGAGCACCGCGTAATCACCCTGGACAGCGGTAAGCGCCTGAACCGCGTGGATGTCACTTACGACGGCCTGGATGCGCCCTGCCCGATTGTGGTAGGCATAGTCGTCCACGCCGAGAATCCTGACGGCTGGTATGCCGACAAAAACGTTCTCTCCGTCGCCGACCTTGGAGACCGCAATGTCGGAGAGAACGGAGAGATGTATTGCGGCGCGGTTCTTCCCGGAGGATTCGACTGTTACGGTTTTGAGCCGCTTCACGAGCCGGCCGGCGCGGCCATAGGCCATGTCCTTGGCCATAGCACGTACCATCCCGGCACCACCTTCACCTACTATTTCGGCAGCGGGTGGTCAAAAGCCGGGATCGACGGTCTTCAGGAGTGGGTGGAGCTGATACGGAAATAGGCGCCGCGTCCGCCTCGTAAGAAGCGTCGAATAGCCGGAACACTCACTATTACAGAAATTGTCTTCTTCTCTCCGTCGCCGCAATGCGGGACATGACGGATCGAAGAAGACAATTTTGGATATGGCTTATCGCCGGACCGTTAAATCGTAAAGCCTTGTCCGTCGCTCTTCTTGGGAGGGCCGGGGATGTTGTGGTGGCTGTACGTCAGGGTGATGTGATAATCACCTTCCTGTGATTTGAGGCGGACTTTCTTGTCACCCTCGAAGGTGATGTCCCATTTGCCGTTGAGCGGATAGGTGTGCCCGTTCTGGAATCCGACGATGGTCACTACGCCGTTCAGGATCAATATCTGTCCTTTTTCGTTGGACGTGTCCCTGAGAACGACACCCCGTCCACGGTAGAAATCGTCTTCGTGGCCGTTCCAGACCTGCAGGGCGCCGTCTTCCTTCCAATTCTTCTCCAGGATGAAGGTCTTGGGCGTGGAGGAATTCATGAAACTGAGATTGATGTCGTCGTCTGCATACCAGACGTCGCCTTCGATGGACTTGTCGTTGAGGGTTTCCTTGAGCGAGTCTTTGAAACCGCAGCTTTGGAACGCAATCAGGGCTGCGGGAAGCAGGAACGCAAAGATGTACTTTTTCATCGCTTTTATCTGTTTAAAAATTACCAAATATGTACCCTCTCGGCCTCGGGGCGCCACATGGCGTCGCCTTCCTTGATGCCGAAGGCGTCGAAGAATGCGCCGAAGTTGCGCAGGGTGACGTTGACGCGGTTTTTGCCGAGCGAGTGGACGTCCAGGTTGGTGAGACGGGCGATTTCTTCGTCGGTGATGTTCTGGGCCCAGACGCGGGCGAAGCCGAGGAAGAAGCGCTGTTCTGCGGTGAATCCGTCGATAGGGGCGGGCTCGGTGCCGGCGAGGGCGTTGTGCAGGGCGGTCAGGGCGATGCTTACGCCGCCGTGGTCTGCGATGTTCTCTCCGAGGGTGAGTTTGCCGTTGGCCTTGACACCGGGAAGGACTTCAACGGCGCTGTACTGGTCGGCCAGCACGGCGGTCTTCTCCACGAAGGCGGCGCGGTCTTCATCAGTCCACCAGTTGTTCATGTTGCCGTCCTTGTCGAACAGGCTGCCCTGGTCGTCGAATCCGTGGGTCATCTCATGACCGATCACGACTCCGATGGCGCCGTAGTTGACTGCGTCGTCAGCGTCGGGGTTGAAGAACGGCGGCTGCAGGATGCCGGCAGGGAAGCAGATCTCGTTGGTGGTGGGATTATAGTAGGCGTTGACGGTCTGCGGGCTCATGCCCCACTCTGTGGGATCGGTGGGCTTGCCGAGTTTGGCCATGTTGTCTGCGACATACCAGGCGCTGGCGGCCTTGAGGTTCTCGTAGTAGCTGAGCTCGGGGTCGATCTTCATCGAGCTGTAGTCCTTCCATTTGTCGGGATAGCCGATCTTGACGATGAAGTTGTCCAGCTTCTCGCGGGCCCTTGCCTTGGTGGCGTCGGACATCCACTCCAGTGAGTCGATGTGCTGGCCAAGGGAGACCTGGAGGTTCTTTACGAGGTCGAGCATCTTCTGCTTGGAGCTCTCGGGGAAGTATTTGGCTACGTACATCTGGCCGACGGCCTCGCCGAGGACTCCGTTGGGAACGTCCATTGCGCGCTTCCAGCGGGGACGCTTCTCGGTGATGCCGCTCATCTGCGTGCTGTAGAAGTCGAAGGATGCGGCATAGAAGTCATCCGACAGGCAGCCGGCGGCGCTGGCGAGCATCCTTGCGGCGAGGTAGTCCTTCAGTTCGTCGATGTTGCCGTCCTTGAAGAGCTTGCTGAAGCCCTCGAAGTAGGAAGGCTGCTGGACGATGATCTTGTCCTGTGCGGGAATGCCCGCTGCATTGAAGTAGGCGTTGAAATCGAATCCGCTGTATGCCTTGACGATCTGGGCGGTGCTCATCGGGTTGTACTGCTTCTGGATGTCGCGGTTCTGCACGCTGGTCCAGGAGACCTGGGCGATACGGTCCTCTACGCCGGCGGCGTTGGCGGCACGCTTCTCGGGATTGTCAAGTCCTGCGAGGGCGAAGAACCTTGCGAGCATGGCCTCATAGCCCTTGCGAAGTTCCGCATTGGCGGGATTGACATAGTAGTCGCGGTCGCGCATGCCGAGTCCGCCCTGGCCAAGGTAGTAGATCTGCATCTTGCTGTTCATCAGGTCTGCCTCGACGCCGCCGCCGAAGAATCCGCCGTCGCCTACGAGCGACAGTTTGCCCATATGGGCCGCGAGGGCCTTCTTGTCCTTGACTGAATACAGTTCTTCGATGTCTTTAAGCACGGGAGCGGCGCCGTCCGCATTGCGGCGGGTTGAATCCAGTCCCTGCTTGTACAGGTCGACGATCTTCTGGTCGACGGTGCCGGGCTCCGGGTTGAGGTTGGTCATCTCGGAGAAAAGGTCGTTGAGGTTCTTCAGGGTGTTCTCGTGGAGCACGTCGAAGGAACCGTAGCGGGCGAATTCCGGCTTCAGGGGGTTCTTTTCAATCCATCCGCCGTTGGCGTATCGGTAGAAATTCTCACCGGGAGCTACGGACAGGTCCATGTCGGTGGGGTCCAGTGCGGGGACCTTGCTTTCCTTGGGCTGGCAGGCCGCCATAACCATCACAGGAATCATAATTGCCAGAAATTTTTTCATATTGATTAAAATTGATTGTAGCGAGTGTCAGCCCTTTGCCAGGTTGATTGCCCCGAAGACTCCCAGCGACGCCAGCAGCATGATGACTCCGGCGAGGATGACGCCGAGCATTACGAACAGCACGCTCTTCTTGAAGTCCATGTTGAGGAAACTGGCGGCAAGGGTGCCGGTCCAGGCGCCGGTGCCGGGGAGGGGGATGCCGACGAACAGCAGGAGTGCTATGTAGAGGCCGTGTCCGGCTTTCGCCTCCAGCTTGCGGCCGCCCTTTTCGCCTTTTTCCAGGCACCAACGGAAGAATCCTCCGATGACTTTCTTGTCCTTGCCCCACTCGAGTATCTTGCGGGCAAAGAGGAAAATGAACGGCACCGGAATCATGTTTCCGAGTACGGCGACGATGTACGACGGCACCAGCGGCAGCTCGAACCCCACGGCGTACGGTATGGCGCCGCGCAGCTCGATGAGGGGGACCATCGAAATGAGGAAAACTATAAGATATTTCTTTAACACGGCGCAAAGATAACTATCTGCCACCGTTTTAGCAAATGCGGGAATAATTCTTATCTTTGAGGTCCAATACAGAAATATGCTTACTAATCTCCTCACAGCTCTGCTGTCACTGGCAATCCTCCAGGCCTCTCCCTCGGTGGCCTGGAAGGCGGCCGTCTCGCACCAGGGCGACAGATACCAGCTGGTCCTCACCGGCGAAGTGGCCCCCGACCATTATGTCCATCCGATGGACGACCCGTATTCGGGTACGACCCTGGAAATCAATTATTCCGACGATGTCCGACCGTCCGGCAACCCCGTCGAGGAGTACGAACCCTCGGACTACAAGGGAGAGAAGGTCGTGATGGGCCGTTACGTCATCCGCCAGGACCTGCTGCCCACCGGCGGCAAGGCTAAAGTCAGCGGGACCCTCACCTGGAGCGCCTGCAGCGGCGACGCCTGCGGTATGCCGGAGGAATACGTGTTCTCCGTTCCAATTGAAACCGGAAAAGCCGCAGGAGGCCTCTGGGGCCTCATCCTCGAGGCCGTCCTCTGGGGCCTGCTGATGCTCCTCACGCCCTGCGTCTTCCCGATGGTCCCGATGACGGTGTCGTTCTTCCTCAAGCAGAGCGGCAGTCCTGCGGCGGGGCGCTTCCGGGCGTCGATGTACGGCCTCTTCATCGTCCTGCTTTATACCGTCCCCATCAGCATAATAATCGGCCTCACGTGGGCCATCGGCGGTTCCGCGGTCACGGCGGACATCTTCAACTGGCTGTCCACCCACTGGCTTCCCAATATCCTCTTCTTCATCATCTTCATGGTGTTTGCGGCGTCCTTCTTCGGGGCGTTCGAGATCGTGCTGCCGTCCAAATGGACCAATTCGGCCGACAAGAACAGCGAGAAGGGAGGCCTTGCCGGCGTCTTCTTCCTTGCGCTCACGCTGGTGCTGGTGAGCTTCAGCTGCACCGGTCCCATCGTCGGTACCGTGCTTATCAAGAGCACCCAGGGCGAATTCTGGGCGCCGATGGTCACCATGCTGGCGTTCAGCATCGCATTCGCCCTGCCGTTCGCCCTGCTGGCGTTCTTCCCGTCGGTGCTGAAGAAACTCCCGAAGAGCGGCGGCTGGCTCAACAGCGTCAAGGTGGTGCTGGGATTCGTCGAGGTCGCACTTGGTCTCAAGTTCCTCAGCGTCGCCGACCAGACCTACCACTGGCACCTGCTTGACAGGGAAGTGTACCTGGCAATCTGGATTGTGGTCTTCACGCTCCTGGGCCTGTACCTGCTGGGCAAGATACGCTTCAAGCACGATACGCCGGTGGAGCACATCGGGGTGGGACGGCTGGTGCTCGTCATCATCGACTTCGCCTTCGTGGTGTGGATGATTCCCGGAATGTGGGGGGCGCCGCTGAAGGCCCTCAGCGGGTACCTGCCGCCCATCGAGACGCAGGATTTCGTAATTGGGAAATACGCCCCTGCGGCGCCCGCTGCGGAGATTCCGGCAGATGACTCCGTGCTGCAGCTGCCCCACGGCCTCACGGGATACGGCAATCTTGAGGAAGGCATCGCGGCCGCGGCGGCGCAGGGCAAGAGGGTATTCGTGGACGTCACAGGCCATGGGTGCGTCAACTGCCGGGAGATGGAGGCCCGCGTGTGGAGCGACCCCCGCGTACTGGAGCGCCTGCGGAGCGACTTCGTCATCGTGCCTCTGTATGTGGATGACAAGACGCGGCTGCCTGAGGACAAGTGGGTTACGACGGCAGACGGCAAGGTCCTGAAGGACGTCGGACGGGTGAATTCGCGCCTGGTGCTCGACCGCTTCGGCGTCAATTCGCAGCCCAATTATTTCATTCTGGACGGCACGGGAGCCATACTTGCCGGCCCCCGCGGGTACAATCTGGATATCGACGGATTCCTGGAATTCCTGGACGCCGACTAGGCTTGCGTCATTCCAGCACGAGCTCCACCGGGCAATGGTCGGAGCCGTAGATTTCGTTGTGTATATCAGTGGAGACGATGCGCTCCCGCAGGCTGTCGGACACCAGGAAGTAGTCGATGCGCCACCCGACGTTCCGTTCGCGGGCAGCCATGCGGTATGACCACCAGGAGTATTTGGCCTCGTCGGGGTGCTGGAGGCGCCAGGAATCGACGAAGCCGGCGCCCAGCAGTTCGGTCATCTTGGCGCGCTCCTCGTCGGAGAAGCCGGCGTTCAGGTGGTTGGTGGCGGGATTCTTCAGGTCGATTTCCTTATGGGCCACGTTCATGTCGCCGCACACCACCACGCCCTTGCTCTCCTTCAGGCCGCACAGGTACTCCCGGAAGGCGTCTTCCCATTGCATCCTGTAGGGGAGGCGGCGCAGGCCGTCCTGGGAATTGGGGGTATAGACGTTCACCAGGTAGAAACCGGGCATTTCGAGCGTGACCACGCGGCCTTCGGTGTCGTGCTCAGGGATGCCGATGCCGTACGTCACGCCGAGGGGCTCCTCGCGGGTGTAAATGCAGGTGCCGGAGTAGCCTTTCTTTTCGGCGTAATTCCAATAGGAGGTGTAGCCGAGGAACTCCAGATCCAACTGGCCGGCCTGCAGTTTGGTCTCCTGAAGGCAGACGAAATCGGCGTCAAAACCATCGAAAATATCGGCAAATCCCTTGCCTGCAACGGCCCTCAGACCGTTTACGTTCCAGCTGATGAATTTCATGGCTGTAAAGATACAGTATTTTCGGCAAGGGGCAAACCTTATTTTTGGCGGGACGGACTGAGAATCTGTACCTTACTCCGTCTTGCCGTTCAAAGAGTAAATGTAAGCCTTTCCGGAAACCGTCTCCGGCGTTGTGCCGCGGTAGTTCATCAGCTGGCCGTGGATGATAACGTCGTCACCGACCTTGATGTCGGTCTGGCCGGTTGCGAATTTCTTGTTGCCAAGGTACAGGATGCGGTAGCAGTAGAACTCATCGGTCGTCCCGTCTTCCGAGATGAAGAACGAGGCGTTGCCATAGGTGCCGCCCTCCGTGAAGGTGCCCTTATCGAGGATGCGTGAGATCTTGCCTTTCACATATACGTCATCGAGATACTCGTACACCGTGTTGCTGGTCCAGGATAAGTCCTTGACCGCCTCTGCGGCCTGGGCCGGGGTGAAGGGGTTGTCCAGGGTACCAAGTACGGGTTCGGGATCAGGACCGGGAGCACTCACGACGGGGCGGACCAGGAATCCACGGTAACGCTCTTCTTCATAAGTGAATGCGGCGCCGCTTGTGATTTCGAGACAGTACGCTCCGTACGGGGTGGCCGTTATCAGGGATGAAGACCAGTAGAAACCGGCGGTGGTCATTTTGTTTACGGCTCCGTCGTAGAAGCCATAGGCGGGGAGGAAGATGGACTTGTCGGTGTAGCCTTCCTTCTTGCTGGTGAACTTGCGGCCGACGACGCCGTTCTCTATCGTCCAGACGCTTGAGCAGTTGGCCTGGTTGCACAGTTCTTCCATTTCCGCCTTGTTGGGAAGACGCCAGGCGCCGCCCCATTTCTGGTGCGCAACGTCGTCGTCGTCAGCCAGGAAGCGGGCGTTGTCAAAAGTGCCGTATGTCTCATTGGTGCAGTACTTGGTGAGTTTGTCGTAAACTCCATCGGCCCAGAGGTAATTGGACCATTCATATTTGGGCTTTTCGTTGAGTTCGCCCCAGGCATAGAATCCGCCGGAGCCGGCAGGATGGATGGCGTCCACGTTGCAGGTGGCCCAGACGACGCTCAGGCCGAGGTCGACATAATCGTGGCCGTTGAATTTGTCGAAATAGGTCAGCGGGAAGTAGCCGGACATCACCTGGTTGAACTGGTCGTAGGTGATGGTCAGGTTGGCATTGGCGCCGAGGGTACCTTTCCGGAAGGACGCGTCGAGGGCTGAGGCATCGACGGTGATGGTTATGCGGCCGTCTTCAATCATGACGCCGGTGACGGAGAGGTTGAGCTCGTCGCCGGCGGCGGCCTTGGTCATGGTGTAGGCAACGTTCAGGCTGTAGTTGTCTTTGGGAAGGTGACGCAGGCCCGAGGCAGCCGGGGCGGGACGAACGTCGAAGCGCATGGTGGCGGCGTCGCCGTCAATCATTACAGAACCGTCGCTGTAATCGGGCACGACCGCAAGCTGCTTGATGCCGTAGGTGCCGCGGCTGATGGTGAGTTTGGTGCCGTCTGCCATGGTTAAATAGAGGTAGGCCGCATCCCAGTCGATGGCTTTGAAGAAGGCGTCGCCGTCTTGTCCGTTTTCGCCGGTGGCCTTGCCGAGCTTCTCCCAGGTGGCGCCGTCATCGGTGGAGATGTACCAGTAACCATCGACTATGTCGAGCTTGGGGGCGGTGGCGCTTTCACCGGGGAGGCCGGGGGCGCCGTCTTCGCCGGTGACGCGGAGCTTGTTGCCCTGGGCGTCAAGGAGCCAGTCGCCGTTAAGTGTCCAGTAGTAAATGCCGTCGGAGTCTTGCTTGACGCCGATCTGGGGGCTGACGCCGTTCTTTATAGTTATGGGGGCGCCTTCGGAGAAGTTGATGGTGTAGGTGCCGTCTTTCTCTTCGATGGAAGTGACGGTGAGCTTCTTGCCGAGGGCTTCTACGAGCGTTGTGAGGTTGCCGATGTTGGAGTTGGCGGTGCGCATCTGCTCCTCGAGGGTGCCTACGCGGTCCTTGAGCTCGTTGATCTGGCTCTGGAGGAATGAGTCGTCATAGCAACCGGTAGCTACGACTGCGAGTGCCGCGGCAGCAAAAAGGATGGTGAAAAGTCTTTTCATGTGGTTTGATTTTGCTGAATTCTCACAAACCTTAGATTTGCAGCGTAGTTTTCTGTTCCAAGGTTTGTACGACAAAAGTAGTAAATTTATGCCGATAAAGAAAGTTTAACAAAGGACAATGGAGCCGGGGTGCGCCTAATAGGACAGTTTATGTCCTGCGACGAGCAAAATGGGCCGATTTTGCGCCAGATAGGACAATTGATGTCCTACCTGGCGCAGTCGGGGGTTGCCAAGGATTTCCGGCTAGCGGAAAACCTTAGTTTTTGACGGGACGGATAGACAGCCCCTCGTAACGGAACGTTTCGTCCATACGGTAAATGGTTGGACCAAAGACGAAGAATCGTGCGTTGTACGGTTTGTCCGTACTGAGGGAAGAAGACCAGTAAAAGCCACCGTCTCCTCCGTTGTAGGTATTATTGATTAAGAAGCCAGCACCCGGGAGGAAAATACTGTTGCCGTTGGCGCCTGTTACTATCATGCCCACAACTCCTTTATTGTTGTAATTTTCCGTCGAGGTCCAGGTGCAATTCTCCTTGAGTTCTGTCCAATCTGCTTCCGTAGGCAATCGCCAACTGCCTCCCCATTTGACGCGGGCGGCATCATCCTCAAGATCAAGAACCGTTTTATTGTCCGGTGAGCCGGAGCCTCCCCAATACTCGGGCTTGTTTGATGGACAATACTTACTGAATGTTCCCTCTTTCGAAGATTCCCCACTCACACGGAACTTATAATTTTCCCAATTGGGTCTGGATTTAGCATCTGTCTCACCCCAGGCGTAAAGCTTTCCAAACCCCTCCGGATTACTGGCGCCCATGTTCCTTTTCGCCCACTTTGTTCCGGATGGCAGTCCCAGATCCACATAATCCAGTTCCTTGACCGTCACCTCGCACGAGGCGGAGATGCCGTTGTGCGTGTAGAATGTGAGAGTAGCGGTGCCTATACCGACGCCCTTGACAACGCTGCCGTTGTAGGTAGCTATGGAGCTGTCGCTGCTGATGACCTCAAGGCTCTTGTTGCTCGCGTTGGAGGGAGCGACGGTCTTGGTGATGCTTGCTGTCTCACCAATCATTAAGGAGACGCTGGCATCAACAGTCAGGCCGGTCGCGGGAACGAAGGTGCCGTAAACCGGACGGATGGGAAGTCCGCGGTAACGGTCCGGTGTGCCAAAGCCAACGCTGCTCTGCTGGGCGGACAGATCGTAAGACTTGCTGTAATCGGAAGTATAAGGAGTTGACGTCCAATACAGCGCGTACTGCTCAGTGCCTGTTACGCTTGAGCCGTCGTACGATCCTGCGGCGGGCAGGAAGATTGATCTGACCTCGTAGCCGGTCTTCTTGCTGGTGACCCTGTAACCCTTCTTGCCGTTCTGAGTAGTCCAGGTCCAGGTGCAGTTGGAGGTGTTCTTGAGTTCGTTGAACTCGTCGAGCGTCGGCAGGCGCCAGTCTCCGCCCCATGCGACTTTGGCGGCATCGTCGTCAAAGTCCAGTGTGCGCTTGTGGTCAACGGTGCCATTGGCGCTTAGGAGGTTGTACTTGGAGATGGAACTCGCGCTGCCTCCCCAGAGGTAGTTGCCCCAGCTGAAGCTGCTCTTCGCGTCCTTCTCGCCCCAGGCGTAGTAGTTTCCGTATCCGTCAGGAGTTTCCGCGCCGAGGTTGAAGGTGGCCCACTTGACGCTCAGGCCGAGGTCGACGTACTCGGGCACAGCCGATACCGTGACCACGCAGGACGCCGATACGCCGTTGGACGCGTAAGCCGTAACCGTCGCCTGGCCGGCATTGAATCCACTTATTTGTAACCGGTTGCAAGTGACAAGGTGGGTGTCGGAGCTAATCAGGGTGATGGTGTTATCTGATGCGTTGGCAGGGGACACGGTGACGGGAAGATCGACCGTCTGGCCATTCTCAATGGTGAGAGAACCAGGTACATCAAGGCTTTCAACCTGTATCAGCTTACCATAAACCGGCCGCACTGTTATACCAGCGAAACGTTCTTGTACGCCTATCAAGGCTCCGCCATTACCGGCGAAATAGAAATCGTTGCCTCGTGTGGGATCATCAATACTGCTTGAAGAAACCCAGTAATAACCATACGAGTCGATGACATTGGTGCCATATTGACAACCTGCCTGAGGGAGGAAGATGGAGTTACCGTTCTTCTTGCTTGTTACCTTATAGCCCGTGACTCCTGTGCTATTGTAATCCGCAATCATCTCCCAGGTACAGTTCTTCGTGTCCAGCAACTCTTTTGCCTCACTGAGCGTAGGTATGCGCCAGTCTCCGCCAAGGGCGGCATGCGCCGCATCGTCCGCAAGGTCAAGGAGGCTTTTATTGTCGACTGTGCCGAAATCGCTGCGGAAGTTGTACTTGGTGAAGGTAGTATTGCTGCCGTTACAATACTTGTAGGTTGACCAATTATAGTCAGACTTGGCCTCCGTCTCGCCCCAGGCATAATAGGAGCCCGTTTCCTGCGGGGCGCTTGCTCCGAGGTTGAAGGTGGCCCACTTGACACTCAGCCCCATGTCGACATACTCCGGTTCGTTGGCGACCTTGATCTCGCAGGTGGCGCTGACGCCGCTGCTGGCGTAGACCGTCATGGTGGTAGTGCCGGGGGCGAGGCCGTCGAGGGTTATGGTACCGGTGGTGGTATTATACGTGAATGATGCAATACTTTTATCGGCAATTTTGACCGTTATGGACTTATCTGTGGCATTTGAAGGCGTGAACGTTATCTGGTACGAAGCTCTCTTGCCGATGCCGACCTGGATGGTCTCTCCAGGCAGGGACACTCCGGTAACCGGAACCAGTTTACCATAAACGGGGCGAATTGAGAACCCGAAGTCGCGAGAGCTGGTGCCCATGCCCATATCGTCAGGATAAAAGTATACGTTAAACGCTTCGTTCGGGTTGCGCGTATAGATGGAAGAAGCCCAATAGTTTCCGTGGGAACCGTCTTCGTAGAGATTGGCGCCTTCCATATAGCCCGCGGAGGGAAGGAAAATACTGTTGCCGTTGCTGCCTGTTACTACCTGGCCCTTAATGCCGGTCTGGTTGTAATCATCGGTCCAGGTCCAGGTGCAGTTCTCCCTAAGTTCTGTCCATTCTGCATCTGTGGGTGTCCGCCACTTATCCCCCCAGATTACGCTGGCCGCATCATCCGTGGCGTTAAGTATTGTCTTATAGTCCACCGTGGAACCATAGTCGCTGCTGGTGTTATACCTTTTGAGAGTAGTATAGCTGCCGTTGCATAGCGAGTACGTTGACCAACTGTAATCAGACTTTGCCGCCGTCTCGCCCCACGCGAAGTAATCTCCATACCCCTCCGGCTTAGTGGTTCCAAGATTGAATGTAGCCCACTTCGTTCCTGAAGGAAGGCTAAGGTCGACCGCCTCGGCAGTCTTCTCCGCATATTCATCAAGCGCTTTGGAGAGCGTGCCGAAGACACCCGCCTTGATGGTGCGGGACTTTGTGCTCTTGACCACCAGAGACTCGCCGCCATCGGTGGTAAGGGTGATGGTGAAGCCCTTGGAAAGGCTGCCCGGGGTGATTACGATGAAGTAATCCTTATTCGCCACCAGGTTGTCGGTGGAACCGGAACGCTTGAGCGTGATACTCGTGGACCCGCTGCTGCCGCGGCTGATGTCGGGAGTCTTGCTGAGCTTCGCCACAGTCACAGTTCCCGCTACCTTCTCGCCGTTGTTACCCTCGAACTTCACGCTCTTGATGTCGTCGCGGCTGACGTGGAACTTCAGACCGCCGGCAGCAGGCTTCATGGTGAAGTCCGTGGAACTCGATGTGAACGAACCGTATGACGGAAGCGTGTTGGAGCTGAAAGAGCCGGATACTGCCGTCTGGCTGGACGGTACCCTGAGGCTCAGCGTGCCGTTCGAAGACGTGCTGTATTCCGCTCCGCCGGAGGGATATCCGACGTAGTATTTGCTTCCCGTCTTCTTGAGAGTACCGCTGAAATATGACGTCTTGGACATACCGCTGGTAAGTGTAGACGTGAACTCGCTCGCCGTGGTGCTGGTCGACATGAACACGGCGATCCGGTCGGTGTAAATCCACCAGACCTCTTTGGTGTTCCTCACCTGGGTGCGGGTGTCCGGAGTGTCTGCAGGGGCCTGGGCGCCGTCTTCCACGAGGTCTCCCATCGTGCCGCAGATGATCATTTCTTCGCCCGGGTCTATGGCCTCGTCGCTTACGAGGATTTCCCTGGTGCAGCCCGCCAGGCATATCGCGCAGGCGGCTGCAAGCATCAGTGCATAAATCTTTTTCATAGCGCTAGATATCCCAGTTTTCAAAGGTCAAATCTTCGTTGGAGCCCTGTCCGGGGCTCTCGCACAGCAGCTGCGCGCCGTGAATCGCTGCAGCCGACTCAGTCTCCGGAGTACGGTACGGGTTCTTTAGTTCCTTCATATTTTTATTAAGTTTGAATTGTCAAATTTGACAAAACGAAATGTTTAGAGGTTTCAAATTTAGCAAAATAACCCCGTATAAACAACTCCATTCGATTTTTTCTTATCTTTGCAGTCTATGAGACCACTCAGACTTACCAACACCCTTACCAGGAGCAAAGAACTCTTCAAACCGATACACGAAGGCCACGCCGGCATGTATGTCTGCGGCCCTACCGTTTACGGCGAGGCCCATCTTGGGCACGCCCGTCCCGGCGTCACCTATGACGTCCTCAGCAAGCTGCTGCGCCACCTCGGCTACAAGGTCCGTTACGTACGCAACATCACCGACGTCGGCCACCTCGAGCACGACGCCGACGAGGGCGAGGACAAAATCGCCAAGAAGGCCCGTCTGGAGCAGCTGGAGCCCATGGAGGTCGTGCAGACCTACACCCTCCGCTACCACGAGGCCATGCGCCTTCTCAACTGCGCCCCTCCTTCCATCGAGCCCAGGGCCAGCGGCCACATCGTTGAGCAGATCGAGGCGGTGAAGAAGATCCTCGACGCCGGTCTCGCATACGAGTCCAACGGCAGCATCTACTTCGACGTTCGCAAATACAACGAGAAGCACCATTACGGCATACTCAGCGGCCGCAACCTCGACGACACCCTGGAAGGCACCCGCAGCCTCGACGGCCAGGGCGACAAGCGCGCCCCCTACGATTTCGCCCTCTGGAAGAAGGCGGAGCCGGAGCATATCATGCGCTGGCCCTCCCCCTGGGGCGAAGGCTTCCCCGGCTGGCACCTCGAGTGCTCCTGCATGGGGGAGAAGTACCTCGGCCACGAGTTCGACATCCACGGCGGCGGAATGGACCTGATGTTCCCGCACCACGAATGCGAAATCGCCCAGAATGTCGCTTCCCGCGGCACCCAGGGCGTACATTACTGGGTGCACAACAACCTCATCACCATCGGCGGCCAGAAGATGGGCAAGAGCCTCGGCAACTTCATCACCCTGCCAGAACTCTTCAGCGGCAAGCATCCCAAGCTGGAGCGTGCGTACAGTCCCATGACGGTGCGCTTCTTCATCCTCCAGGCCCATTACCGCGGCACCCTCGACTTCTCCAACGACGCCCTGCAGGCGGCCGAGAAGGGCCTTTCCCGCGTGATGCAGGCGGCCCGCGAGCTCTATGCGATGGCCGGCCGCAAGGCTCCCGAGTGGCCCTACGGCGAGGAGGCGTTCGGCACCGCGCCCGACTCCTGCCCGGCAGAATCAGCCGAGGTCCGTGCGGTATTTGACGGCATTTACGACGCCCTCTGCGACGACATGAACACCCCCGTCGCCCTCGCACAGATATCGGAAGCCGTGAGGCTGATCAACTCCGCAAAGGCCGGCAGCCTCAAGCTCGGCACCGGCGACATCCAGACCCTCTGCCAGCTGTTCGACGACATCGTCTTCGGCGTCCTGGGCCTCAAGGACGAGGCTTCCGGCGGCAGCGAGGGCTCCCGCAAGGTTATCGACGGCCTGATGAACATGGTCCTGGAGCAGCGCGCCGCAGCCAAGGCCGCCAAGGACTGGGCCACATCGGACCGCATCCGCGACAACCTCAAGGCCATCGGCATCTCCGTCAAGGATACCAAGGACGGCGCCGAATGGACGATTGAAGGCTGACACACATTAACTTTACATATCATGTCCAAGCACCTGCTACCCCTGTTGTCGGCCGCATTGATGCTGACATTCCTGTTTTCCTGCACGCCGGAAGACAAAATCAAGCCCGAGACTCCCATCAAGTCCGCCGACTGGCACGATGTGTCGTCCTCCGAGGGGACTATCGAGATAGATGACATCTCCATCAAGTATCCCGCCGGCGCTTTCTCCGACAAGGACAAAATCGCCGTGTCCCTCGTCAAGAAGGGCGAAATCGGCGGTGACCGGGAGGTTACGGCCTTCTATCAGCTCACTTTCCCCAGGAAAGGAACGTCCAAGCCCGTCAACATCTATTTCAACTGCCCCGAACCCGACAAGAACAAACAGGTGGTGGTGAAGATGCCCGGCTGGACCCGCCATACCGGTGAGGCCGGATATATGAAGAGCGTCATCCCCGGATTTTACTCCGTCAAGAACGGATACATGCGCGCGGAAATCCCTCCGGTCGATCCATGCGAAACCGAGGAGCCTTTCTTCAGCATAGGCATCCTCCAGGGGTACACCGAGGCCGACACCAAGGCATCCGCCGGCGATCCGCATATGGAGGTCAACGCCGACGACGACAATGGCCCGCTGCAGACGAAGGAATCCAAGTACAATTACGCCTATACCTGGGCGATGGACACGTTCGACCATGCGCACTTCCTCGTTTATTCCACCAAGTACTCGGAGATCAATTCTTTCCTCGCCAAGGAAATCCCTGCGGCCCACAAGGTGCTGGAGGACATCGGCTTCAAGCTGCCGGCCGAGATGATCGTTTACAAGGTGGAGCAGTTCGGCAAGGACGAGAAGGCCTGGGGCTTTTTCCAGAGCAGCAAATTCGTCACGTCCTGGGGGTACATCCGTCTCAATGCCAATCTGCTCTATGAGTTTGCCAAGTCCAGGGGCACTGACCAGTATGCTGCGAATACCGGGCAGATCCAGCAGACCCTGGTGCACGAGACCAGCCACGCGGTGCATGAATTCGTTTACGAACCAAGGCCGGCACCTGTCAGGAATGCCGTTGGGCTTCTGGGAGATGAATGGGCGATGCTCTCGGAGGCCGTCGGCTGCTGGACGGAAAAATTCACCGGCGACAAGTTGATAAGTGAGAACACGCCCCATTTCGGACTGTCCTTCCTTACGCATTTCTGGCCCCCGAAACAGGGCTGGGCGGAGTATCAGGAGCAGGGCTACGGAATGGGTTTCTTCATCGACTACCTTTCCCGGAATCTGGGCAACAAAGCTGTGGTCCAGCTGTATCAGGACCAGCATGACGGTACGGTTGCCGGTGTCCTGGACGATTTCCGTAAGGCCATACAGGGAACGAAGATTTCGCTTATCCTCAACGATACCGACATGTACAATGAGTTCCTGACGGAAATCATTACCCATAAACGTGACCCCCGTGCCGAGCTTCTCACCTACGTGGACAAGAAAGACTGGTCGGGAAACTCCATGACGCTCAGCGGCTACAGTTTTCCTATGGGTGTATTGATGCACAAGCTGACAATTAGGCCTACGGATATTACCAAGAACATCAACAATTCCCTGAAAGTAACGCAACCGTTGGACGATTACATGACCATCGGGTACGTGCGCGATACCGACAAGAATTATAAGGTGGTTGCCGTAACTTCCGACGGTATGTCCGATGAAGTGCCGGTGGAAACCCTTTCGAAACACGGTGGTTCACTGCTTCTCGCTACATTCCGCACTTCGTACAACAAGATTGACGACAATTATAGTTTGATAAAGGACCACGGCGCTTATGTTGAAGTCAAATTCGAGATGGTAAAACCGGACGGAGAACTTCCCAAGATCCATTCGGTCGATTTTGACATCTCAGTACGGTACGGCGACAAGTCCTTCAGCGACAACGTATGTCCCGAGTCCACCTGGGCGACGCAATACGATAATAGACTGTCCGTCAAGAGAAATGGTAAGGGGTTGATTATCAGTTGCGACAATTCTACCAGCAACTTCCAGAGCTACGTAAACGAAAAGATCAGTTTCTACGTGGATTCATACTCCGGAGGCAAGGTCGGATCCGTGTCGAAGATCGTTTACGACTACGCCGACAAGAATTCGGAGGGCCCCGTGTGGCATATGGAAGTGGAGTCCCTGCCCGTAGAGAACAACACCGTAGATCCGTTCAATGAAAACGAAGCCTCCTGGAAGGCCAAGGGCAGCAACCTGAAGGTCACAAAGTTCTCTTACAAGAAAGGCGGCGACGAGTACAAGTATATTGAGAACGCCAACAATTACGTGAGGCTCTCGATGGAATACAAATAGTGATTACTTCCCGGCAAGGACGCTCAGCAGTCCTTCCGGGAGGTTCATTACGAGAATGCGTTTCTGCGGGTCTGCAGAGACAATGAAATCCTCATGAAGGGGAATAAGGGCTCCGGCAACTTCCAGACAGGGGTTGCCGGGGATTTCTTCTATGCCGGTGATGGTTCCGATGAGCTTTTCGCCGTCGAAGAGCGTCCATCCGGTGAAATCCTCTTCACCGTCGTCTTCGTATTCGGCGTCCAGGAGGATTTCGCGGCCGACTGTCTCTTCGGCGTCCTCCAGGGAGTCTATGTCCGTGAGGTGGACGATGGCGCGGGTGCGGCCCTTCGCCTCGATGGATTCAATGAAAAAGGGAACCGGCAGTCCGTCGAATACGACGAACACCGGTTCCGTAGTGTCTATGTCCTCTATGCCGATATCGAGCAGTCCGACCAGAAGGTCGCCCTCGATGCCGTTGGATTTGAGGATTTTGGCGACTGGGATCATTACTCTGCTGCGGGAGCCTCTTCTGCGGGAGCGGCTTCCTCTGCAGGGGCCTCGGCGGCCTCTTCAGCAGCCTCGGCGGCCTTTGCTGCAGCCTCGGCGGCCTTCTTGGCGATGGCCTCGGCACGTGCCTCATTGACCTTTGCCTCTTCAGCCTTGGCGGCCTTGCGGGCCTCGATGGCGGCGTTCTTCAGACCGGTCTTCTTGGCGTCGATCTTGGAATCCCTTTCTGCCTTCCAGTCGTTCCACTTCTTGTCAGCAACTTCCTGGGTAAGAGCACCCTTGGCGACACCGCCGTCGAGGTGGTGGCGAAGGAGGACACCCTCGTAGGAGAGAATGCGGCGAGCGGTAAGAGTGGGCTCAGCACCGACTTTGATCCATGCAAGTGCGCGCTCGAAGTTGAGGTTGATGGTTGCAGGGTTGGTGTTGGGGTTGTAAGAGCCGAGCTGCTCGATGTAACGACCGTCACGCGGGGAGCGTGAGTCTGCCACAACAATGTGGAAGAATGCGAAATTCTTCTTTCCGTGGCGCTGTAAACGAATTTTAACAGCCATTGTGAATCTGTTTGTTTATAAAAAGTTAATAATGTTTATCCGCCCTACCCGAGAGCGGACTGCAAAGGTAGATATTTTTTTTGGAATTGCAAGGGTGGGGCTGTGGACTTGCTGCTTTTGGCGCAGGTCGCCTCTCCGTCCCTGCGGTTACTCTCCCGACAGGGTAAGGCCGCGGGCGTTGACTGAGCCGGAGCCGGAGATGCGCTGGGAGAGGGAGCGGGCGGATCCCTTCAGGTCGACCCTGCCGCTGCCGGTGATGTTGATGTCGATGTCTCCTGCGCCGCGGCAGCCTACCTCTGCAGAGCCGCTGCCGGTAATGCCGATGGTTACCTTCTCGCTGGTGAGGGCGTCCACTTCGATGTCGCCGCTGCCGGCAACGCTGAAGGATGCGGATTCCGCTTCGATGGAACCGGCCTTGATGTCTCCGGAGCCGCCCACTTTGGCACTGAACTCCTTGCATTTGATGGAGTAAGCATAGAAGTCGCCGCTGCCTGCAAGGGTGAAGGAGAAGCCTCCTGAGCTTGCAAACCCGTCGGGGATATTGCAGTCGCCGGATCCGGCAAGCTTGATGGCGTCGATGCAGGGGGCGCAGACGGTGACCTCAGTGCCTTTCGACGGGATGGGGTTGATACCCTTGCGGGGACTGATTATGAGAGTGCCGTCCTCCACTTCCAGGGTGTATTCCTCCAGAAGGTTTTCGTCGGTGCGGAGGACGGCTCCGCTTTTGCCATCACGCTGGATATAAGTGACATCCATGGCGCCGGCCACGCGTATGGCGTCGAAAGTTTCGAATTCGAAACTCTTCTCCCCGGCGGTGCCGTTCCCGGTCACGGGAGTGCCAATGAGATTGATGTTGATGTTGCAGGAAAAAGCTGCAAGAGCCGCTACCAGGATGATGGCTAAACGTTTCATAATCTATTTTTCTAGCATTACGTATTTTTGCAAAGATAGTACTTTTTTTGTGCGCTTGACGTAATAGTCGATTTTCTTCAGAAGTCAAGAGGGGGGTCAATTCCTCCGACCAGGTCTCCTCCGTCTGTGCCGTAATTGGCTCCTCCGGAACTTGCTATTACCGTTATGCATTCAAGGGTGGCACTGTATTCAGTCTGCGGAATCTGGTATGTATTCTTTTTCATATCGCTTTATTTTTTAAGTACGGGACGGATGGCTTCACCATTGCATCTGAAACTATTGCTGATTTCGATTCCAAAACTACGGAAAAAGAAATTGCAAGCATTCTCAGAAGTCCAGCTATAACCATTATACAAATTCCGTGTCCAGTAATAACCAATGAAGCCACCGTTGATCAAGTCTTTTCCATTCTGATAGCCGGTATATGGCATAAACATTTTCTTCTTGGGGTTGTCCTGGTCTGTTTTGCTGGAAAAGAGGTATCCGCTAACGCCGTTAATCTTAGTTTCAATATAAGCGCAAGTCTTAATAAGTTCGTTGAAATCCGCCACGGTAGGAGTCTGCCACTTACCGCCAAGCTTGATTTTGACTACATCATCTTCATCTTCAAGCTCATCCTTGCCATCTACAAATCCGTTGTCTCCGGAATTCGCGGTCAGGTTGTACTTGGTCAGGCTGTAGTTTGAGCCGTTGCTCCACTTGTACGACGACCAGTCGAAATGGCTCTTCTTCATCGGATCCAAAGTGTCGCCCCATGCATAGAAATCGCCTGTTTCTTCAGGATAATTCGCTCCGATGTTCGCAGATGCCCAGAGATTGCCGCTGGCAAGATCCAGGTCCACAGGCCCTTCGGGGAGGGTGAAGAATGAATTGGCTCTCGCATCCATAGGAGCCTCACTGCCATAGGTTGCCGTTGCCATATAATAGTAAACGGCTCCGTCGTCAAGATTGTCCAGTTCGGCCTGGAACTGTACTGTCGTAGCCCACAAACCTGTTTCCGGGACTTGCAGGATACAGCCCGTCTGCCTGTCAAGATTGTTCTGGTCCGTACCGTACTTGACGACAACGCTGAGATTGTTGTTCAATGTGTTGGGAAGCAGGTCGGGATTGCCGGTAAAGACTACGGATCCGGCAACATCCGCTTTGGTGTAGAATACTGTTGCCTCGTCATTTGTGGAAACTGACATTACAATTTCCGCGGGAAGCCTGACTGGACGCGAAACCTCAAAAGGACACTTATCGCATGCGTTGAAAAGAATGATGACAAGGGTTGCGTAAACTGCGCCGGAAATAAAACTTTTGATTCTCATAATATTGTTGTTTTTATTGGTTTCTGACTAATAGAGCAGAATCGGAACAAAACCTAACATCGGGTCCAAAAAAAATCGTATCTTTGCGTTGTATTCCTTTTTTGGATACCGGCCTCGACCACATGACCTACGACGTATTCATCAGCTATTCCCGGAAGGATGCCAGGGTGGCAGACAAAGTATGCAGTGCCCTGTCTGAATCCGGTATTTCCTACTTTATTGACAGGGAAGGCATAAGCGCAGGGGTCAGCTTCACGGAAGTCATCGCAAGGGCCATCGACGAGTCCAAGGTGTTCCTTCTCCTTGCTTCTGACAACGCATATAAATCCAAATTCACTGCGGCCGAGGTGTTTTATGCGTTCAACCATAAAAAGCCGGGAATGATTATTCCTTTCATCCTGGACGAGGCCCCCATGCCGTCCCAGCTGGAGTTGATGCTGGGGCCCACCCATCGGCTGGAGATGAGATGCAACCCGATTGAGACCTCCTTGATCCTTGCCGTCAAACATGCGCTTAACGATGAGAGCTACCAATCGGAAAAGATAAAAAGAAAGAAAGCGTTCTGGCCAGTACTGGCCCTGATACCACTAGTTGCAGCTGGTGCATTTATTCTCTTCAACATGCACCAGACAGTCACTGCTGAGCAGGCCAGATTCGATCAGGCCAGCCTCGATTACGTGTATTACATCAATGCCGCAGACTCTCTGACGCGCCTTGCAAACAAACTGAAGGAATCACCGGCGACATCATCAAATACCGACCACCAGATTTCGTGCCTGCTTGAAGCCCGTGCAGCCATCAGGAAAGCCATTGTCATTAAGTCAATGTATTCCGACGACGATCATCCGGAAGCGTTTCGGGCAGAAACGGCGGCGCTCTCCACGGTTATCTGCGACCGCCTCGATTCCATCTACGAAGCCTGGTCGGGTTTTGCAAGGGAGTCTTACGAGCTCTACCGTCTCACCGGTCTTGAATCGGAGGCGCAGTTCGTACGGGAAAGCATCTCCCACGCCGTACGTATTTATTCCAACGATGAACTTATCGGCTTGCTGGATAAACTTCAAGAGGAATGAAAAAATTTCTATTGTTTTTAGTTTCCATTTTCCTTTTCTGTGGCGTCTGTTATGCCCAGATGTCATTCGATGTCCGCTATAAGAATGCCGAAACGCTCTATAAGGCAGGACAATACGATAAAGCCATCCTGGTCCTCCAGGCCGCGCTCAAAACGCCCGGCATAACTGCTGAGCAGACAAAAAAGGCTAATGGCTATATTGCAAAGTGCCGGTCCGCCAGAAATAAATCCAGGACCCCTAAAAAAGAAGAACCCGAAGAAGCCACATTCACGGTCATTGTCAACTCCTCGCCCGAGGACGCGCAAATCAGCATTGACGACAACGGCTATGGGGACACCAGGACTTTCCTGCTGCCGAAGGGCAGCCATTCCGTCAAGGTGTCCAGAAAGCATTATCTCGACTGGGCTGAGACTTTCACCGTTAACCGGGAAGACACGCTCAAAGTTCTGACCTTGAATGCAAATTTGGTCCCGGCATATGCCTCCCTGATATGCAACATCCGTTCGGTGAGCGGGATCAACATGAAATCAAAGCCCCGAATCCTTGTTGATGGGTTTGAAGTCGCCGACAGTACGTCCGTCGCCACGAATGCAGAAGAAGGATTCGAATTTATGACGATGTATGCAGGAGGCCGCTTGTTCGTGACACCTGGTCTGCATACATTGAACGTAACCGCCGAAGGCTTCTTTCCGGCAGAGTATAACATTCTCCTGAATCCTGGAGAAATCCGGGATTTCTCCCCTTCCCTGAGCGCCATGCAGGGAATACTGGCGATACAGGCGCCTGAGGCTTACAATGGCGGCACGGTCTATATCGACGATGAAGAGGTCGGGGTCTTGCCGTTGGAGGCCATCCCGCTCGAGAGGGGACGGCATATCGTAAGGGTGGAAAAGGAAGGCTTTGTCAGCGCCAAGCCCTACTACACGGTCGATATAGAAAATGGAGAGACCTGCACGCTCGAACCGTCGCTGAAAGAGGTGAGCGTATATGTATTTACCTCCGATCCTGATTCTTGCGATGTTTTCATAAACAACAACTACGTCGGTAAGACTCCCTATAAAGCTGCCCTGGATTTCGGCCCTCATTACGTAGAAATTTCAAGGAAAGGCTGGAAGCCCCGACGCGTCGTCGTAAGAAGCGACGGCACTCCCGGGCGGCACGACCATAAGATCACGCTTACCCGTGTCTATCCCGTTTCTATCGAGTGTGAGGAAGAAGGGTTGGATGTCGAAATATCCAACAAGAACTGGGAGACAATGAGCGGCATCACGGCTCCTTCCGTCGTGGAACTGCCGCTGTTAAGCAGCCCATACAAGGTCAAGGTGAAAGATCAGAAAGGAAGCGTGGTTCTCAAGAGGCGCTTCAAATTCAACAGGGAAAGTAACAACCAGCTTCAAATAAAACCTTATGTGAAGATTCCTGCACTGCTGGCAGTTTCCGTTTCAGTGCCGGAGTCCATCAATGCGTTCAGACAGGACTATACTCAATTTATCGGTGTCTCCTTGTTCAGGTTCAAAGTTTTCCCAGGATTCTCAACGGATCTGGTAAACAGTAAATTGTATTTTGGCAAGGAACGAGGGCAAGACAATCCGTTCATTTATGCAATTTCCCCGGCTTTCCTCAATGGTCAGTTCCGCGTGGGGACTGCCGGCTCAAAGGACTTTGACTTTTGCTTTCTGGCATCTTACGGTTTCAATCTCCTCGTGACCAATACAGTAGCAGAGTTTCTTGGGTTTTCCGGCTCCTGGCCGGAACTTGACTCTACTGATTTATTCTTTGGTGTCGAAATGTCCTCCAGTTATCCAATATTCAATGTAAGCCTGAAAGCCGGCGGACGATATTCAATATATAGAGGCGTCCGTTTCCCGGCTGCAGGGGATTTGAGTGTATCACCAGTAAACGCACCCATGGTTACTGTGTCCCTGGAGCTGGAACTCGGGACAAAGAAATCCAGGGGACAGAATATGCTCTGGTTTTGAGCGGAGAATCACTTCTTGTCAAGCCTGGCGCCGCAGCAGGGACAATAGTTCATTGAAGCGGCGACGTACTCGCCGCAAGCGGGGCAGTACAGGGTGTATCTTCTGGTGATGTTGAATCCAAGTTTCCGTACGAGCCTGATGGTGTTGAGGGCCATGTCGCGGTCGTAATACTTTTCTCCTTCGGGCAATTCCCCATAGGGCACCATATCCGGATGCAGGAGTTTCTTCTCATCCCGCTGCGGGCCATAGCGCCATCCTTCTGCGCGGCGTTTGCTCGCCCAGATTTCGTGTGCGTTTTCGGCAATGGCCTCGGTGAGTTCGGTCAGCTCTTCATCAAGTTCAACGTCGCTGACGTCGATGGGGTGCGGTATATATTCGAGGTTGTCGGCCGATGCGCACACCATATAGTTCTTCGAGTATTGCCACGCCCTGGCAAATTCGTCGGAAAGATAGTTGCCGAACCCGTCTATCGCAGGGTCGTATATCCGGACGACGCCGTCGGAAACGGTGAGTACTACCACGGCATGGAACACACCGTTGGACTCCCTGTCCCAGAGCTGGCCGTAGTCCACGACCGCTATTACCTTGACGTTATTCTTGATATTGCCGGCGAGTTCTTCAAGTGTGCAACCGTACTTTCTCGTTACGGTCATACCATACTTTTCGAGCAGGCGGCCTACATTATGCAACGGTGTACCCGATTCCTTCAGCCAGCGGTTGTCAAGGGCTTCGGACAGGAATTCCTGCTCCCGGGGAGCCTTCTCGGAGTAATTGTTCAGGATGAACCTTTCACACATAACGTCGCAGAGATTGCCCTCGGACACGGCCGCCGCGCTGGCCATCGGGATAACTCCGCTGTCTTCATCCAGGGCCCCGGCCTGTTTTAGAGACTCCAGTATTCCAATGACATTGCGGAGGTTTTCGTCTTCCTTCAGCGCCATTGAAATCAAGGCCATTTCCTCAAGGGTGGCATTGCCCGACACGTACCTGTCGAGCATCTCCTGCGAAATAGTGTGATTCTCTTTCATATCTCTAAGACATTATCAGTTTCTTTGCTGTTTCCTTGAAATGCTTCCTTGCGAGCGACACCTTGACGTACAGATTGTCTATCGGTATGTCGAGCTGACGGGCAAGGGCCTGCATCCTTTCGACCTTTTCCCGGCCTTTGTACTGTCCGACTTCCAGCGTCACCTCGTCGAGTATCTTGGCATAGGTGCGGTTGGGCATGGCTTTCAGCACCTCGGCAACGAATTCCCTCGCGGCACCGGCGGATTCATCCTGCTCAAAATCGTGATTGGAGACCAGCAGCGAATCGAGAGATGGGTTCCCGAGCACTTTGTCCCTGTCGATCTTGTTGTGCAGGAAGAAGTAGTATGCCGTCGTCACTATCCATCCCATAAGGGCTTTGGGCTCGGCAATCGTGGCCAGTTTGTCCCCGGAAATCAGATAGTAGTAAAAATCCGATACGAGTTCATCATAGTCGAAATGCTCCGTACCGTACAGGGAGTGAAGGACCTTAAGCAGTCCCGGACGGCAGGTGACGCAAACCGGCTTCCTCATCTTTGCCGCCTGCAGGGGATTGGTCTTACGCACCTCCTCGATATGCTGCAACGTAGGACCGTCCCAGAAGAAAAAACATCTGGTCACCCTGTCGTCGCGGTCCCTCAGCCGCTGGATTATCTCCTCGAAGGTCATTTTACTGTAAAGACAAATTCTTTTTGTCTGTAAGAGTACTTTCCCGTGCGAAATCTAACAGGAAGGGCAAAAAAGTTTATTATTTTTCAAGCCTTACTACTATCGACAATGGCAAAACCTTCCCGAAGGAGTCCTGCAGGGCAAGTTCGCCGGAGGTGATTATGGGTTGGGGGGAGGAGTCCCGGCGGATTCCGAAGGCTTCACGGACCAGGGTTTCTCCCAGGGCGGCGCTGTAGCCGTTGGAGTATAGGTTGAGGACTACGAAGCCGTGGGGGGCGAGGATCTGCGAGACGGTGCGGAGCATCTCGAAGAGGCATTCGTCGAGCTTCCATTTTTCGCCGTCGGGGCCGTGGCCGTAGGCCGGAGGGTCTAAGATTATGCCGTCGTAGGTGTTGCCCCTGCGGACCTCCCGGCGGGCGAATTTCATTGCGTCTTCCACGATCCACCGGATGCCGTCCATCCCGCTGCGTTCCTGGTTCTGCCGGGCCCACGTGACTACCTGCCGGACTGAATCGAGATGGGTGACCTGCGCTCCGCCGGCAAGGGCCGCCAGGGACGCTCCTCCTGTGTAGGCGAAAAGGTTAAGCACCTTGGGGTGCTCCATCTGGCGACATTTGCCGTAGATGAATTCCCAGTTTGGAGCCTGTTCCGGAAACACTCCTACATGCTTGAAGGACGTCAGGCCAAGGCGCAGGCTGAACGATCCGGATGAGGCTTTTGCTTCTCCGGACAGTGGCCGCCCATGGCCGCTTGAATGGGAGGGGCCCGCCGCTTGCGGTGGGAGGGATGGAGCGAAGCGGAAGTCCGGAGAAGCAAAAGCCTCGTCCGGATCGTTCAGCGGGTACCGTATCCACCACTGGTCGTCCATCTTGCGGATGCGCTCCCAGGTGCCGCTGTCCTCCTTGCCGGCCTTGCCGAATCCGGCGCCGGGCTTGAACCGGGTATGGCTGAGCCGTCCCCATTCCGCCTGGGTCATACTTTTGTCCCACAGCGCCTTGGGCTCTGGGCGCGCCAGTACGTAGGAGCCGAAGCGCTCCAGCTTTTCGCCGTCGCCGCTGTCAAGCAGTTCGTAATCTGCCCAGGATGTTTTCGGAAACTCTATCATTCGCAAACCGGTCTTACCGTGTGATAAAAAATCATATTGTACAAAGGTATTGATATTTTTGCTAAATTTGCGCCGGAAAATTCAAAAAAACCAAATAGAAATGCAACAGCACATTGATTCCTACGATTTTACAGGAAAAAAAGCCATCGTCCGCGTTGACTTCAACGTCCCCCTCAACGACCAGTTCGAGATTACCGACGACACCCGCATCCGTGCGGCCATGCCCACCCTCAAGAAGGTTCTCGCAGGCGGCGGCTCACTCATAATCATGTCCCATCTCGGCCGTCCGAAGGGCGTAGCCGACAAGTTCTCCCTCAGGCACATCCTCGCACACGTCAGCGAGTGCCTCGGCGTCCCCGTCAAGTTCGCCCCCGACTGCCAGAAGGCCCAGGCCGAAGTCGCTGCCCTCAAGCCCGGTGAGGCCCTCCTCCTCGAGAACCTCCGCTTCTACGCGGAAGAGGAAGGCAAGCCCCGCGGACTCGCAGAAGATGCATCCGACGAGGAGAAGAAGGCCGCCAAGGCTGTCGTCAAGGCCTCCCAGAAGGAATTCGTAAAGGTCCTGGCCTCCTACGCCGACTGCTACATCAACGACGCATTCGGTACGGCGCACCGTGCCCACGCCTCCACGGCACTGATTGCCAAGTATTTCCCCAACGACAAGATGTTCGGCTACCTGATGGAAGGCGAGATCCGCGCCATCGACAACGTCCTGCGCAACGCCCAGCGTCCTTTTACCGCCATCATCGGCGGCTCGAAGGTCTCCTCCAAACTCGAGGTGCTCAAGAACCTGGTCACGAAAGTGGATAACCTGATCATCGGCGGCGGCATGGGCTACACCTTCATCAAGGCGGAAGGCGGCAAGATCGGCAACTC
>CACZEU010000010.1 GCA_902780175.1 uncultured Bacteroidia bacterium | reverse complement strand
TGCCCAATCACCTTCTCAAGCCTGGAGTGTTCGACCCGGAGGGGCTCCTTAGCACCCTGCCGGCCATTGTTACGGCGATGCTCGGACAGTTTACCGGAGAGTTCGTCAAAGATTCCTCCTGCAAGAAAAAGACTCTGTGGATGCTCGTCGCTGCGGCAGGCATGCTTGTCGCCGGACTTGTCTGGAGCCTGTGGTTTCCCATCAACAAGAAACTCTGGACCAGCAGCTTCACCCTGGTGGTCGGGGCCTATTCCCTTGGCCTGTTCGCCCTGTTCCATTGGCTGATCGACGTCAAGGGATGGAAGAAATGGACGCCGTTCTTCACGGTGATAGGGATGAACTCCATCACCATCTATATGCTCCAGAGGATCGTGTCCTTCAAGGACATTACGGCATTCTTCCTTGGCGGCGCAGCCGGGCTGATGCCGAAGGAATGGGGCTCCTGGCTGCTTGCCATAGGCTATTTTGCCATAAGCTGGCTCCTGTTATGGTTCCTTTACAGGAAGAAAATCTTCCTGAAAGTCTGATATTCGTTAACTATTTCTTTATTTCTTCAGAAAAAGTATTACCTTTGTAATTCACGATGCATAAATCGTGAATTTTTAATATATATGATTGAAAAACAAGTAGTAATACGGCCTCTGGATATCGTTATCCTACTCAAGAGGATTACTCCTTCCGGAGAAACGATGAATGGCAAGCAATTGGCGGAATCGTTGGGAATCAGCGCTTCTGAGGTTTCCATAGCGATGGAGCGAGCCCGTATAGCCCAGCTGATAGATGCGAGCAAGTCACGCATTAATGTTTTAGCCTTAAAGGATTTTATCACATACGGTATCCGATACTGCTTTCCTGTACAGCCCGGTAGTATTGTTCGTGGCTTCCCAATATGCTTCAGGTTCGGAAAGGGGGCAATCAATCATGCCATTGTATGCAAAGGCTATAGAAGCAGCAAAGAAAGATCCTGATTTTTATGCACTTTTAGCAATCGTTGATTCTTTTAGGATAGGCAAAACAAGGGAACGACAGATTGCAATGGAAGAACTGGATAAGTATTTGAATCGGTATGTCGCAACTAAGCAATAATGAACGCATAAAGCTGGTCGCCGAGGCTTTGGCCGAGCTCAATAGCGACGTATTATATGTCGGTGGTGCGGTTATTCAGTTGTATTCTTAAAACTAGACGCACTTCACTCCAGAGGAGGACTGGATTATCGCGGAGAAAAAGATTTTGAAGACATCGTTTTCGTACTCAATACTTGTACCCGCCTGCCTGACGAGATTATGGCTTCGCCTGACATCGAATTAAGAAAGTATATAACATCTGAATTCTCCGAACTGCTCAAGGGGCCGAATATTCACGAAGAAATCGACAGCGCTCTGACTGAAGATAATCGCACTGGAGTTATAATTGAGAGACTGAAAGAAATAGCAGGTAAATAATTTCAGCGGTCACTTACCGAATACTTGTAAAGAAAAGAAAAACCGTTATACAAGGATTCGTAATACCAAGATATATTCGCACCATTATGAGAACGTCACGTGGTTTTCTTGTCGCATTCCTGCTTTCGCTGATTTCCCTGTCCGGCTTCGGTCAGACCGGGGCGGAAGGCTGGCAGACCACCCGTCTGGATATGCAGTCCGGGCTTTCGGACAACTGCGTCAACGATGTCCTGAAAGACTCCAGGGACTTCCTCTGGGTCGGAACCAATGCCGGCCTTGACCTGTATGACGGTTTCAATATCGTCCAGGTCGCATTTGCAGACACCAAGAGCATCACCGTACCCGTAGTGTTCACTCTCGCGGAAGACCTTTCCGGGACAATATGGGCAGGAACATCGAAGGGCCTGTACCGGATGGAAGGCGAGCGCCTTGAAATGCACAGGTTCGAATGTCCGGAATTGGGAGATTCGCCTATCCGGCAGATGTGCTTCAGCAAATCCGGTGTCTTATGGATAGGAATCAATGGGAACCGGCTCATCAGGATCGACACATCTTCCGGCACGGTCTCCGCTTCTTCCATCGTTGCAGAAACCATCTGCTGCGGCCAGGAGGGACAGTTATATGCAATAGCGCAGGACGGAAGGCTGTTCGCTTCGATGGACGGCGTATCCGACCCTGAATGCCTGACGCCGGAAGGCAGCGAGGTGCTTCCCGGGTCTGACGTTTACCGCTCCGCCGTTGCCGGGAACTATCTCATCCTGTCGAAAGAAAACGATTCCGGCATCGCTATGGACCTGGAAAGCAAGGAACTCAAGCCCCTGCCTCTTATGAGCAGGGTGAGAGACGCAATCCGGCATTCCTCCGGAGAATTATGGATAGCCGCACGGGAAGGAATACACGTTTTGGACAGCAACCTCACACTGTCGCGCATCATACAGCCGTTCCACGACAACTCCTTCCGATGCCTCACGGAAGACCGCCACGGTATCATATGGGCAGGAACACTCTTTGAAGGCCTTGCCCAGATAGCGCCCGACGCCGTCTCGTTCCGTCATTATTCCGACGCTTTCGCAGGGGGCCGGTTCAAGGCAAGGGACTTTGCAGAGACTCCCGACGGAAGAATTTGGATAGGCAGTGATACTCGTGGCCTGATCTGCCTTGACCCGCAGACAGGGCGTAACACAAAGCAGTATTTCCAACGTCGGAACGTCACCGGCCTGATGGCTGAAGGTGCCAGACTCTGGGTGGGAACGATTGACGACGACCTCCCAATCACCCTCCTTGACACTGAGACCGGGCGTATGACTGCATTCCCGGAGGCCGGGAAATCCGCCTACGCCTTCTGCCGGGACGCATCCGGAAGGCTCTGGATAGGCGGCAAAGACGCATTCATCGCAGGGAGGGACCATCCTGACGGCAGGTTCGTGCGCGAGATTTTCATGCCTGCAAAGCAAGTTTGCAATATCATTTGCAACACCGACGGAAGCGTCTGGGTGGCGAGCATCGGCGGCATTATTTACAAATATTCCGGGAACATACTCTCAACCTACACCATCCCTATAGCGAACATCCTGACAGACATCACCGGCGACGGCAGCGGACGCATTTTCGTAACCTCCGAGGGAAACGGACTGTGGGAGTACAATCCGGCACTGGACGCATTCCAGCCCCTCAGCGGAATGGAAACACGCCTGCTGAAGACATCAAGGGAAACAGACGGCCGGCTGCTATGGATTACCGGCGCCCACGGCATCCACATCATGGATCCTGACGGCCGCAGGCATCTGCCAGTCATCCCCCTGGAGGCCCTGGATGCAGACAGCTTCAACTATTCATCCAATTTCATCTCTTCGGACGGGACGCTGTATGCCGGCACATCCGATGGTTTCATATCTTTCTCTGCCAGGAGCCTGAAGGAAACTTCATCAGCCCCGGGAGCTCCCGTCATTTCGGTCTTCCAGTCACTTTCTTCAACGGAAGATGCCGCAAACGACCGTCTCCTCTGCCCTTCATCCCTGAACATAGGCCGCAAGACGCGGTCCTTCGCAGTAAACGTCTCCACGCTGGATTACAACCGTTTTCCAGGACGGAAAATATATTGGAAGGTCAACGGATTCAATGACTGGGCTCCGGTGGAGAACGGAACGTTCACGGTTTACGACATACCTGCGGGAAACTGGGACCTCTGCCTTAAAGCCCTGTCCATCTCCGGAGAAGAAAGCCAGGTGGCGTCTACCGGTCTCAGGGTGCAGCCGCACCTGATGCTGAGTCCGGTAGCCCTTATGCTATATGTAATATTCTTCCTGCTGCTTGCCCTGGAGATAGCACGGATTTCAGACCGCCGCGCCAAAATAAGGGCCGCCCGCGAACAGGAGCGCAAGATGCTCGAATCCAAGATGGATTTCCTCTCTTCCATCGCCCATGAGATACGCACCCCGCTTTCCCTGGTTCAGATACCGCTGGAGGCGCTGATACGTAAATTCTCCTCTTCCCCGGATGGCTCCGTGCAGGAAAACCTGGACATCATGAAGCGGAACTCACTGAAGCTCAACGTCTTGATAAACGAACTCCTGGACTTCCGCAAACTTACCGACTCCACCTTCCAGATCCATCCGGAATTCCTGGACATAAGGACCATCTTCAAGGATGCGCACCGGCGGTTCCTGCCGGTCTTCCTTCAGGAAGGCAAGAGCCTGGCGCTCAGTCTGCCGGAATCTCCCATCTATTGTGAAACCGACGTCCGTTCGCTCGGGCGCATCTTCGACAACCTGCTTTCCAACGCCCTGAAGTACTCCGGCAATTACGCATCCATGTCCCTGTCGGTAAAGGGAGATGATGCCGAGATATGCGTGGAGAACGATGGTCCCGTCATTCCGAAAGATGCCAGGGAGCTGATATTCAAGCCTTTCTACAGGTATGACAACAAGGTCTCCGCAAGTACGGAAGGTACCGGCCTCGGACTCTCCACCAGCCGCCAGTTCGCCACTCTGCTGGGAGGTGCACTTACGATGGACGACGACCTGAAGGTCAACCGCTTCATCTTCACGGTCCCCCTGTCGTCGACGGAAACTCAGGCGAATGCATTGCCTACGGTGGACTCCAAGGACATGACGATCATGGTTGTAGAGGACGATAAGGATATGGCACGCGTCATCGGGGAGATCCTCAGCGACTCTTATGGCATCGTGTACGCCTCAAACGGCAGGCAGGCTCTCGAAAAGATCGAAGCCGGTGCGTCTCCGACTCTCGTCGTGTCCGACGTAATCATGCCGGAAATGGACGGAATCGCACTCACGAAGGCCCTTAAGGGCAATCTGGCCACAAGCCACATACCTCTCATCCTGCTGTCTGCCGAGGTGCCGGATGTCTTTATGCAGGAGAGCCTGGAGGGCGGCGCCGACGCCTATCTGGAAAAGCCGTTCTCGCCACAGAAACTCCGCAGCACGGTGGACAACCTGATAGAAAACCGCCGGCGCATCTACGAGTTCTACGTATCTTCCCTGCCGTCCAGCGGCGAACTTCCGACCGGAAGGGTGTCGGCGATGGAACAGAAGTTCCTGCGGAGCATCCAGGAATACGTTTCAGCCAACCTCCACCGCAACATCACGCTGGATGAAATAGCCGAAGAGGTGTGTATGTCTCCGTCTTCGCTGTACAAGAAAATGAAGGAATACTCCGGCTTGTCCCCTATGGAGTATGTCATGAAAGTTCGCCTGCACCGCGCCGTAGAACTGCTCAAGGACGACTCGGTATCAGTCCAGGATGTGGCATCCGCAGTAGGCTTCAACACCCATTCCTTCTTCTCCGAATGCTTCAAGCGCGAATTCGGCATGACGCCCCGCCAGTGGCGTCTCCGCAACGTGGCAAAACCAATGAAATAGTATGAACAAAGTCTTCAGCTTCATTATTACGCTCGCGTTGCTTCCGCTACTGTGCTTCGGCCAGACCGGTGAAGACGGTATCGTGGTGGGAACGTTCAATGTGAGGTTCCTGGACGACAACCGGCCGGAATATGACTACAGGTTCGGAGGTCAGCCCTGGCCGGTGCGGCGTCCGGCTGTCAAGGCGTTTTTCGAGCAGAAATGCCCTGATATTCTGGGCCTTCAGGAAGTCAGGAGAGCCCAGGCGGCCGACCTGGAGGAAGACCTTGGGGCAGAATGGTTCATCTATTGCCCCGGGCGGCTCAGCGGCGGCCGGATGGTCCGTACCTCGGACGAATCAGTAGGCGTGATGTACCGCAAGGCCCGCTTCAACATGCTGGACCATGGATGCTTCTGGCTCAGCGAGTCCCCGGCAGATACTGCATCGACTCGCCTCGGGCAGTCAAGCCCTATTATCACTTCCTGGCTCCGGCTTGAGGAAAAAACGCGCCCGGGCAAGGACATCTGGTTCTTCTCGGCGCATATCAGCTGGTCCGTGGATGCCAATCCGCAGCTTCCGGACCAGGAGGTCGAAACACTGCTCTCGCAAATTGAGCAACTGACCGGGATAAAGCGGGAGGGGTTCAAAACCGCACGCATATTCCTTGTCGGGGACCTCAACAACTCACCGGAAAAATCGGCCATACAGACACTCTCCGGCTGGTTCAACGACGCACGCCTCACGGGCCCCGAATCGGAGTCAACAGGCAAGAGCACTTTCAACTGCTACGGAAAAGAGTCGAAAGCGGAGATCATAGACTATGTATTTTTCGGCGCCGGCAAGCCGCTTGAGTATCTGGTGGACGATGCTTCGTACAACCCGGACGTGCCATTGATTTCCGACCACTATCCGGTCTTGTTCCGGCTTTCCCTGCCGGAAGCCCCGCGCTACTGTCTGACGCCGGAAGCCCCAGCCAGGCCAAGATACAACGGTCCGGCGGTTCTCGGTGCAAGTCCTGGAGCCCCGATTTATTTCCGCCTCCCTTTCTCCGGCGTGAAGCCAATGAGATTCTGCGTTTCTGGCCTTCCCAAAGGACTGACCCTGGACCGCAAAAACGGCGTCATAAGCGGCTGCGTGGCAGCTGCAGGAGATTATAACATCCGGCTGAAAGCCCACAACAAAGCGGGCTGCGGGAAAGGAAAACTGACACTTAAGGTCGGCGACACGATAGCCCTCACGCCACCAATGGGATGGAACAGTTGGAACTGCTGGGGACTCGAAGTCTCCCAGGAAAAGGTGTTCGAATCGGCCAAAGCCTTGATTTCCAGCGGCCTAGCCGACTACGGGTATTGTTACATCAACATAGATGACGCCTGGCAGGCGGCCACCCGCAGCGACGACGGCACCCTGCTCCCGAACGAGAGCTTCCCGGACATTGCTTCACTTGGAGAATGGCTGCACGATAACGGCCTGCGGCTGGGAATATATTCGTCTCCCGGCGCCCTTACCTGCGGCGGTTACCTTGGCTCCCTCGGTCACGAAGAACAGGATGCAGCCACCTGGAATGCATGGGGCGTGGACTACCTCAAATACGACCTGTGCGGCTACAGGGCGCTCCTGAAAGAAATGCCGTCGGTCGGCAAGGCCGAACATATGAAGCCGTATCTGGTAATGAAGGAGGCTCTGGGGAAACAGCCTCGGGATATCTGCTATTCCATCTGCCAGTATGGACTGGAGGACGTCTGGACATGGGGCCAGGAAGCAGGCGGCAACCTCTGGAGGACTCACGGAGACCTGACGGACAAATGGGAGCGTGTAGTACGCATCGGATTCGTTAAACAGCGGAATCTCCATCCTTTCTCCGGCCCCGGCCATTGGAACGATCCGGATATGCTGGTAATCGGGAAGGTAGGCTGGGGCGAAGGCCTGCGAGATACTCGCCTTACTCCCGATGAGCAGTATTCCCACGTATCCCTCTGGGCCCTGCTGGCGGCTCCCCTGCTTATCGGCGGAGACTTGTCCTCCATCGATGAGTTCACGCTCAACCTTCTGTGCAACAACGAGGTGAATGCCATTGACCAGGACCCTCTCGGCAAGCAGGCTTCCGTGTTATGGGAGAAGGGCTCCCTGCAGGTATGGGGGCGGCCGTTGAGTGACGGTTCGTACGCTGCCGGAATCTTCAACCTCGGCTATTACCCGGAAAGCGTCAACATCGCTGAAACGCTTGAGGCGGCAGGTTATACCGGAGTGAGCGGCGTCCGCGACCTGTGGCGCCAGAAGGCATGCCCGGAGACTGCCGACATTCCTTCGCACGGAGTCGTCCTGCTGAAATTCAACGCGGCCGGAAAAAGCCAAAATTAAATAATAGTTGCAATTCTGTAAATTATCGGTGTAGCAACAAGCGTTGTTCCGGATTATTTTTGCATCATAATAAATCCGGTTTTAATTTATGCAACGCTTTGTTACATCCATACTGTTGATGCTCCTGGCCGTAACCGGCTTCGCGCAGAGCCTCACGGTCACCGGCGTCGTCAAGGACGCCGTCACCGGGGAGCCCGTGATCGGCGCCGGCGTGCTCGTCAAGGGAACATCCAGCGGAACGGTCACGGACATCGACGGAAAGTTCTCCCTTTCAGCCTCGCAGGGACAGGAGATTGTCGTTTCGTCCCTGGGATTTGAGGATCACTCTTTCAAGGTAACCGGCCCCGGCCCCATGGAAATCCTGCTTTCCACTTCTTCAGAATTCCTGGACGACGTGGTGGTTGTGGGTTACGGTACATCGAAAAGGGCCAACCTGACCGGAGCCATCGACCAGGTCACCTCGGAAGTCTTCTCCGGCCGTCCTTCATCGAACACCACACAGATGCTGGTGGGAGCCATCCCGAACCTTAACATCACCCTTTCCGACGGCAAGCCGAGCCGCAGTGCCGATTACAACATCCGCGGCACCACCTCGGTGGGCGGCGGCGGCAACGCACTGGTGCTCATAGACGGCGTGGAAGGCGACCCGGCACTGCTCAACCCGGATGACATAGAGAGCGTCTCCGTACTGAAAGATGCCGCATCAGCGTCCATCTACGGCTCCCGCGCAACGTTCGGCGTGGTGCTCATCACCACCAAGAGCGCATCCCAGGAGGCGGGCAAGTTCAATTTCAGTTATAATGAGAACATGTCCTTCCTCACACCGAGCAACCTTCCGAACATCGTCGATGACGGATATGTATATGCCGCGCTGTTCAGGGAAGCATATTACAACTATTGGGGCCTGGAGCCTTCCGGAATCAACACCAGCCAGGAATACTCGCAGGCCTGGATGGACGAGTTCCTGCGGCGCAAGCAGAAGGGCATCACCGACGAAGTGGACGTAGACGAAAGCGGCCGGTACGTCTATTATGGCAACACCAACTACTACAAGATCATCTACAAGCCGTACACGATGGCCCGTACGCACAACCTTTCCGCCAGCGGCACATCGGGAAAGATCGACTATTACCTTTCGGGACGTATCTACAAATACGACGGAATCCTGAATTTCAACCCGGACGAATACTTCACGACCTCATTGAGGTCCAAGGTCACAGCGAGGCCCTTCGAATGGTTGAAAATATGGGAAAACATTTCGTTCAACTACGATAAGAACCATATCCCCGCCAGCCATAACCAGAACAACAACGGCCTGTTCCTCCGCAGCATGCAGGACGAGGGCCACGTGAGCGCCCCTGTTTTCAATCCGGACGGGACCCTCACCAAGAGCGGAGCTATGGCAATCGGCGGTCTGGTAACCGGAAAGAACTATACCGACAAACTCCGGAACAACTTCACCACCACGACGGGAGCACGGGCGGAATTCTTCGACCACACCCTCAGGCTCAACGCAGATTTCTCCTTCAAGACCAACTGGGAAAACGACCTCAAAAAGAACACAATGGTCAGTTACAGTGAGGCTCCCGGAGAAATTACCTGGAGAGGAACTCCCGGCGTGAACGACTATGTCCAGGAGTATTGGTTCAAGAGCAACTATATTTCGACCAATGCCTATGCGGAGTATGCCAACGTTTGGGGCGAAAAGCATGATTTCAAGGTCCTTGCCGGCTTCAACTGGGAGCAGTACGCATCAAAGGCATTCCAGATGCTGCGCTATGGTCTCATCTCCGAGGACGTGGAATCCATCAACATGGCAATGGGAGACAATTTCTCCGAGTACTCATACGAAGGCCGCTGGAAGAGCGCAGGCCTCTTCGCCAGGCTCAATTATGCCTTCGACGAGCGCTACCTGCTGGAACTCAACGGTCGCTATGACGGATCATCCAAGTTCCCCACCAACCAGCAATGGGGCTTCTTCCCTTCCGCCTCCGCCGCTTGGAGAGTCTCCAAGGAACACTGGTGGAACGTCAGCCCGTCAATCATATCCAATCTCAAGCTGCGCGCCTCCTGGGGCCAGCTCGGCAACGGAAACGTGTCTGAGTATTCATTCGTGGAAAGGTTCGGATTCTCCAACCTCAGCAACGTCATAGACGGCGAAAGCAAGAGGCGCATCACCTCGATACCGAGCCAGATTCCGGACAACCTGACCTGGGAAACGTCAAGGACCATAGACGGAGGTATCGATGTAGGTTTCTACAACGGAAAGATCAATTTCACGGGCGACTATTATGTTCGCAATACGCTGAATATGTACACGGTGGGCCCGACCCTGCCGGATACCTACGGAGCCAGCGCTCCCAAAGGCAACTACGCCGACCTCGTCACCCGCGGATTCGAACTGTCTCTTAGCTATGACGACTCGTTCCCCCTTGGCGGACATGACCTCAATTACGGCATTAAGGCCACCCTGGCGGACAACCGTTCATTCATAACCCGTTACAACAACCCGTCAAAGTCCCTCAGCGACTATTACGAGGGGCAGGAAATCGGCGAAATCTGGGGATTCAAATTCGTAGGTTTCTTCGATGACGAGGACCAGATCAACAATTACTACGGAGACGGTATCCCATACGTCAATAAACTCATCCAGATCAACGAGGGATACATATCAAAGCCGGGCGACGTAATCCTGGAAGACAAGAACGGAAACTACCAGATCGACAAGGGCGCCCAGACCGCACTCGATCCGGGCGATATGGAGATCGTTGGAAACAAGCACCCCCGGTATCACTACTCTCTCTCGCTGAATCTGGAATGGAACGGAATCTACGCATCCGCAATGTTCCAGGGAATAGGTAAACAGGACTGGTACCCGAGCGGTGAATCCATCATCTGGGGCCAGTACCACAGGCCATACGGAAATGCACTGGCCTGGACGGTCAACAACGCCTGGACTCCGGAGCACCGTGATTCATTCCTGCCCAAATACAGCGGCTACTACCGTATATTCTTCTCCGGGCAGCACAAGGTGGACCGATACGTCCTGAACGCCGCATACTGCCGGCTCCAGAACCTCCAGGTGGGCTGGAACCTGCCTCGCAAATGGCTTAAGCCAATCGGCCTGAGCGGCCTCACCATCTACTTCTCGGGTGAAAACCTCTACACCTGGTCGCCTCTGTACAGACTGACTACGGATGTTGACGTCGTCACCGCAACCCACGGCTCCGACGTCGACCTCGGCAACGGCACCGACAACTTAGGTGACGGCAACAGCCTCACCTCCCTGCGGACATTCTCACTCGGTATAACCATTAAAATCTGACGGTTATGAAAAAGTACAGGATATTTATCATCGCCACCCTGGGAGCGCTCAGCCTTTATTCCTGCTCCCTTGTGGAATTGCCTGTGACATCCGGGAACAAAGCCCTGATCTTCGGCTCCGCACAGGGTCTGGAATCATATTCACTCTCTTTCTACCAACAGCTCCCGTCGCTCAGCGACCTGACCAGCGGCGAAGGGACTACGGACTATGCAGTCGGCAGGAGCGTAAGCACGTTCTACACCACCGCATATACTGCGGAGACCTCCACGTCCTGGGGCTGGGGCAACCTCCGTACGGTCAATTACTTTATCGACGGCTTGAACGATAAAGAACTGTGCACCGTATCGAAGGCCGACAAAGCCCATTACGAGGGTTTAGCCCGCTGGTTCAGGGCGTACTTTTACTACCAGAAACTCTTCAAATACGGTGGAGTGCCCTGGTTTGACCATTGCCTCAAGAATGACGAGCTGGACGAGATGTACAAAAACAGGGATTCCCGCGACGTCATCATCAGCCACATAATAGAAGACCTTGACTATGCGGCTGACAGCATCAGGACCACATCGTCCAAAAACAACACCCGCATATCCAAGAATGCCGCCTACGCTTTGAAGTCGCGTGTCTGCCTGTATGAAGCCTCCTGGCGCAAGTATCACAATCTGGAGACTTCCGAGTGGACCGCCGAAAAGCTTTACCGTCTGGCGGCAGAAGCAGCGAAAGTAATTATCAACGACCCGCTGGTGCAGCTTAACAACAAGGTGTGTGCCGATGCATATCTGACCGACAACCCTTCCCTTGGCGCATACAGGAGCCTGTTCTACTCCAAGGACATCATCACCGACGAAGTAATCCTGGGCGTACAGGCATCCCTCATCGACCTGGTGACGGGCGATGCCAACTGGTACTGGAATTCACCCACCTACGGCGGCTGCAGCTGCCTTTCCAGGGCGTTCATATTCACCTACCTTTGCACTGACGGCACGCCGTTCACCGACAAAGCCGCATACAAGGCCATCAACTTCATCAATGAATTCTCCGGCCGCGACGCCCGCCTGGCCCAGACCGTCAAGGGTCCCAGGTATGAGATGAAGGGCGGCGGCTGGAGGGACCGCCGTCCCAACATCGTGGACGGGGTCGCCATCACCGGCTACCAGCCCATCAAGTTCGTGGAGGACTCGACGGAAAAGAACGGAACCAACAAGAACGAGAACAGCCAGCCCATCATCCGTTACGCCGAGGTCCTGCTCAACTATGCCGAGGCCATGGCTGAACTGGGAGAACTCACCGACTCCGACTGGGCCGCCACCATCGGCGCACTGCGTCTGCGCGCCGGTTTCCAGGACAAGCCCGGCGTGACGCTGTCCAAGCCCACAAAGGTGGACAAATACCTACAGGAGACGTTCTATCCCGACATCAACGATCCCGTGATACTTGAGATCCGCCGCGAAAGGGCTATCGAACTGGTTTACGAAGGCTTCCGTGCCGACGACCTCAAACGCTGGAAGGAAGGCAAGAACTTCGAGCGCGTCCCCTGGACCGGCATCCATGTACCCTATCTGAACGCACAGTTCAAGGTAAACGACGACGACACCCAGGATTTTTACGTCACATATGATGAATACGCTGACGTTCCCAGTTACGCCCAGAACAAATACGTCCATGTGTATCCGGAGGACTCCACGGAGCAGGGACTCCGCCTGGACGAGAATCCCGACGGCGGCTACGACCTCCGCTACGAGGTCACCATCAAACGCATATGGCACGATGACGACCGGCAGTACCTCTATCCCATTCCCGCCGAGGTCATACGCGAGTATGAGAACCACGGATACAAACTTGACCAGAACCCCGGATGGTAAAGATCTAAAAGTATGAAGAAATATATATTTATTCTCCTGACATTATTCCTGCTGCCGTCCTGCTACCAGCAGCAACAGCTGGACTACAGCAAATGGTACACCGTCGAGGTGGATGATGACGACCCTCTCCCCACCGAGGATGTCAAGGGACTCATGATTATGTCCTCGAACGTCCGCTATTACTCAGCCCGCAACAAGGCGGACGACCCCGATGTCGGCGACCGCGACTGGGAGGTGCGCAAGAAAGGCTACTTCCAGATGGTCAACACCATGCAGCCAATGGTAATCGGCGTCCAGGAAGCTGAAATGAACCAGGTCGCAGACATAGTCGCCAACTGCAAAGGTTACTCCTATATCGGTGTCGGCCGGAATGACGGCTCACAGCAGGGCGAATCGACATCGATCCTGTACAAGACCGATGAAATCTCGGTGGAAGACTGGGGCACCGTATGGCTGTCTCCAACCCCGAATGAGATAGGAAGCTATTTCCCGGAAATGACCGACGGCAAATACGGACAAAGCCGCACCGCGACCTGGGCCGTACTTACCGCCAAGGAAAGCGGACGCCGGTTCTTCTACATCAACACCCATTTCAGCCTGTATGAGGCCTCCCAGCCCAAAGAAGTCCAGGTCATATTGAATACCATCAAGGAAAAATGCCCCGCCGGGCTTCCGACCGTCCTGTCGGCGGACTGGAACCTCGAAGAGACCGACCCTATAATGGCGCCGATACGGGAAAACTACTCCAGTGCAAGACAGACAGCACCCCTTACCGACAACATCGAGACTTTCCACTGGTGGGGCAGTCAGAGTACTATCTCCAAGCACCAGCACCTGGACCACATCTTCTGGTCCGGATTCGAGAAGTGCCTCCGTTTCCGCACCCTCAACATGAAGTGGAAAGGACTGTGGATATCCGACCATCATCCGGTATATGCAATCTTCCAGTTCAAGACAGGCTCCACCGAAAAGGCGAAGCCCGTTGCCGATTTCGAGATTCCCGCGAATCCCAAGATGGACGAAACCATCAGGTTTACGGACAAATCCACATCGGAAGACGGCATTGAGGTTTGGGAATGGAATATCGGCGGCATCGTTTCAGCCGCACAGAACCCGGAGGTAATGTTCAACACCTACGGAGACGACATCCCCGTGAGTCTCACCGTTACAGACCATTACGGCCAGAAGGCATCGGCATCAAAGACCTTCTCCGTGGCCATTTCCGGAGGGCACGACCTCACCATAGAGTGGAGCAAGCTCTATGACGACACCACCGACGGAAAGGGCACTGCAGTGGCTGACTGGACGGCTCCGGCCGTCACTCCGGCAGGCGACAGAATCTATGTGGCGTCTTCCGGTTATCATCTCGTAGGATTCAATCCGGACGGCAATATCTTCGGCACCTACGACATAGGCAAACGCGAACCGTACGTTACCGACCGCGACATCCAGACACCCACTCCGTCCATCGATTCCCAGGGCAACGTGTACATTCCCGTGCAATACGGTTACAGCGAAAACGGCCACGGCGGACTGTACTCCATCAGGCCCGACCTTACCGGCGAGAACTGGTACCACGATACCGGAAACACCTCGCAGTACCGCAATACGATTACGACCATCGTGGGAGACTATGTCGCAGTGGTCATGACGAACTGCGGTAATGACATCACCAAGAACTGCGCAGTATTCAGACGCTCCAACGGGTCCCTGGTCCAGGTACTTGAGTGTGACAAGGGTGCCTGGGGCGGCATGGCCGCCGGATATAAAGGCGAACTGATCTATGCAACCAACAGGGGCGGCACGAAGCAGGGACGCGAACCCAGCACCGAAACCAGCGGCGGATACCATGTAGCCGTGGTTGACGGCGCCATCGGCAACTGGAAGACATCCGCCAACAGCGACGCCGGCCGCAAGACCAACCTCCTCGGCATGCGCCACACCGACGGCAACGGATACCTGACCAAGGCCGGCCAGCCTGCGGTGGGTACCGACCATTGCGTTTATGTATGCGCCACCAGCGACAACGAGAATATGATCTGCGCCAAGTTCAATCTGGACAATTACGTATACGATTCGACTCCGACGCCCCTGTGGAAAGTGGAACTGGAAACCCATTCAACCAACGGCGTCCTCGGCCTTGGCTGCGTGCTTGATGCAGAAGGCAACGCCTACTTCCGCGCCGCCGAGAAAGTCTTCCGCCTGAACTCCAAGACCGGCGACAAGGGCTGGGTTTACAATACCGAAGGCAACTACAACACCGGCGTCCCCGCCATCGATTCCATGGGGTACCTGTATGTGGTCGACTACGGCGCAAACAAGCTGCTCAAGCTTTCTTCCGCTGACGGCAAACTCATCTCCTCCGTGGAACTCGAGAACCCCAGGACCAGTCCGACCATCGGGCCTGACGGAACCATATATGTGACCGGCAGTTCCTCCCAGGGCGCCATTCTCTACAAGATAAAATGCCAGAAAACGACAGCCCCCGGCCCCAACTGGTCGCAGCTCGGAGGCAACCCCCAGAAGACCTGCACGCCTCCCGGCGCCAACTATTGATGATTATGAAAAAAGAATATTTAACTCCCGACACCCATCTGATTCCCGTATATGGAACCGGACGGCCCCTGTGCGCCAGCACAAGCGACCTGACGAACCTCGAGGAAAAAGACGACCTTGAAGGTTTTGGTTGGAACTATAATTAGCCGATGGTATGAAAAAGTTCAGTTTATTCGCAATTGTGCTCCTTGTCGCGTGTACCCAGGAGCAACTGATAATCGAACCGGAAACACCCGAAACAATAAGTTTCGAGGTCAACATTTCACAACCCTCGGATGACGCCACCAAAACCGTCCTTGGAGCAAAGAGCGGTACGTCCTATCCCAATTACTGGGCCGCAGGCGACGCCATTTCCGTAAACGGGGTCACATCCGACGCACTTGAGGCCGGCTCCGAATACGTCGGGACCAGCAAGGCGGTGTTTACCGTCACGGGGGTCATCAACGCCCCGTACAAGTACGCATATCCGGCGGCATTCGTGTCCAATTACAATTCAGGGAGCGCAAGAATCACACTTCCGGCAACCCAGAACATGCAGTCAGACACTTATGATGCGTCTGCATTCGTGATGGTTGGCAGCGGCAGTTCCGGCGCCCTGACCTTCAACCCCATGATGGCGGCCATCAAGCTTACCGTCCCCGGTACTTACGACGCAAAGATATCATCAATGATGTTCGAAAGCCTCGGGAGCGAGAAGGTCAGCGGACCTTTCAACACCGACTTCAGCAGCATTACCGCCGCATCCGGAGCCACATCCAGGGTCATCGTATATGCCCCGGGAGACGGTCTGGCGTTCGGAAACAGTATGTATGTACTGATTCCCGCCCAGACCTACGCCAGCGGCATCCGTTTCACCGTACGGGCCACGGACGGCACACAGATGACGTTCTCGACGAACTCTTCGTTCAATGCCCAGGCCGCAAAAGTTTATACCCTCACATCCCAGACCTATACTCCGGCGCCGGAAACAATTCCAGATGGCTTGATGGTGATGTCGTCAAACGTACGTTTCGCATCCGCCCGCGACAAGTCCAGCAACCCCGATACCGGCGACCGCGACTGGACCAACCGCAAGAGCGCCTACTACGCCATGGTCAATTACTACCGTCCGGCGGTGATCGGCCTGCAGGAAGCGCAGAAAGAGCAGGTGCAGGATATCAAGAACAATTGCAGCGGTTACGGCCACTATGGTCTTGGGCGCAAGAACGGCAAGGATATCCTTGCAGACGACAGTGCCTGGGGCCTGATACCAGGTACGCAGGCCGGCGAGGAATCTTCCACCATCCTTTACAGGACCGACCTGATTACCCTGGGATCCCATGGTACGTTCTGGCACTCCCACTCGCCCAATTCCGCCGGAAGTTATTACCCTGCGATGACAGACAAGGTACCCCAGACATCCACCTGGGCTATCATGACATACAAGCCCACGAACCAGCAGTTCTTCATGCTGAACACGCATCTGAGCCTGTACGACTCGCGGCCCGATGAAATCGCCCTCATCATGAGTACGGTAAACAGCAAGAATACCGGTAATCTTCCGGTAATCATGACCGGTGACTGGAACCTTGTGGAAGGCGACTCGTGGCTGAATCCCGTTGAGGCCGCTTATTCCAATGCACGTCATACGGCTCAGATAACCGATTCTTACGGTACCTACCACTGGTGGGGAACAGAAAGCAAGCTGATTGACCACATCTACTATAAAAGTATCGGCGACTGCTATATGTTCCGTACCGACAAACGCAAATGGAACGACAAATATATCTCCGACCACTACCCTGTTTTTGCGGTCTTCGACCCTAATCTCGGTAGCAGCGCATCCATCCCGACGGCCGACTTCGACCTGCCGGTGGATCCGCAGATCGACGAGGCGGCTTCATTCACGGACCGCTCCTACTCTCCTGCCGGCATCGCCTACTGGGAATGGGACATAGACGGCATCCGCTCCAATGAGCAGAATCCGACCGTCACGTTACAGTCAGTCAAGGACCAGGCGGAAGTACGCTTGATCGTCACGGACAACAACGGCCAACGCGCGACCGCAACCAAGCTTATCACGGTTGAAAGTTCCGATGACCACAGACTCACCGCAGCGTGGAGCCGGGTATATGATTCCACAACAGAAGCCACAGCGTACTGGACTTCCCCTGCCGTAACCCGCGCCGGAGACCGGATTTACGTATCTTCTTCCGGTTATCATCTCGTCGCATACAATGCCTCCGGCACGCAACAGGGCAGCTTCGACATAGGCAAGTACGGCGCCGCCATCAGCGGCAGCAAGAACTGCCAGACCTGCACCCCGTCCATAGATGTGGAGGGTAATGTCTATATCCCCGTACAGTATTCCACCGGCGCCGGCGGCAACGGCGGTCTGTTCTGCATCCGCCCGAACATGACGGAGAAGTGGTACGTGGCAACTGGGGAGAATTCAACCTACCGCACACACATTCCTGCCATATTCGGAAGTTATGTTAGTGTTATTACGCGGAATGTCGACATCGGCCTGTTCGACTCGAACATGGTCATACTGAACCGCAGCGACGGCAGCCTATACCAGACGCTTGGGTGCGACAAGGGTTCTTACGGCGGTATGGCTATAAGCGCTGACGGCAAGCTGGTATTCGGTTCCGCACGCGGCGGCGCCAGCTCCGGTGCGGCGGCCGGCTCAGAGACTTCCGGCGGCTTCAAGGTCGGCGTCATCGACAATACGACAGGCTTATGGAAGACTTCGGCGAACAGCGACACCGGCCGCGGCTACAATCTCCTGGGCATGACCCATACCGACGGCAACGGATATCTCACCAAGGGCTTCCAACCGGCGATTTCCACCGTGGACGGCAGCGTGTACGTCTGTGCCACGACCGACAACGAGAATATAATTGTCGCCCGCTACCGCCTCGACAACTATATCTACGGCTCAGCGCCGACGCTCCTCTGGAAAGTGGAAGTGGAAGCTGCCGCCAACAACTTCGGCCTTGGCTGTGTACTTGACAACGACGGCAATGCCTACGTACGTGCCGCCGACAAGATCTTCAAGCTCAACGCCTCCGACGGCTCATTGGCATGGTCTCGCGACACCGGCACCGGCAACTGCGGTGTTCCCGCCATCGACAACCTTGGATACGTCTATGTCAACGACAGCGGCAAGCGGCGCCTGCTCAAGCTCTCGCCTCAGGACGGTTCGCTTGTATCCCAGTTCCTTTTCGAAAACGCCCAGCCAAGGACAAGCCCTACGATTGACTATAACGGCAATATATACGTAACTTGTACTTCCATCAACGACGAGGGTGCCGTCCTCTTCAAGATAACCTGCCCGAGGACAACAGGCCCCGGCGCCAACTGGTCGCAGCTCGGCGGCAACCCGATGAAGACCTGCATGGTCCCCGGCGCCACGGAGCCTTACAACAGCACCGGTTCCTCACACGAAGGCTATACCCCCGTAGATATCTTCTGATGAAGAAAGGGTTACTTATCCTGGCCGGTCTGCTGGCCCTGGCCGCGTGCTGCAGGCAGCCGACTCCCTTCCCGGAGGTCGGCGAGCCATACGCCATCACGCAGGGACCGGAGGACCATCTGCTGGCCAACTACTTCGGCATCAATGCCTGGAGTCCGGACGGCCGCTACGTTTGCGTCCTCGGGACGGATTTCACCGGGAGGCTTGCGGAAGAGACGGATACGGCGACCGTTGCCCTGGTCGACCTGGCCGACAGCTGCCGCTATATCCCCATCAGCCGTACCACCTGCTGGAACTTCCAGGAGGCGGCGATGTTCCACTGGATTCCTTGGGAAGAGGGCCTTTGTGCCTTCAACGACTGCCGCGACGGCCGTTTCGTGACGGTTCTCCTCAACTGGAAGACAGGCGGCGAGCGCATCGTCTCCCGTCCGGTGAGCGCCATCGACCCCACGGGCGAATGGGCCGTAAGCCTGAATTACGCCCGCCTGAGGGTATGCCGCCCCGACTACGGTTACGCCGGGGACGGCCAGGACCCGCAACTGGATGAGGTCTGGCCGGAAGACGACGGCCTGTGGCTGATCAACCTCAAGACCGGCGAAGAGAGGCTTCTGCTGTCGATTGCCGACGCACGCAGCCTCATGCCGGAAATCACCTCCGATGACGGCCTGGCGTACTTCTGCCACACAATCATCAGCCCCGACGCCGGCAAGGTATTCTTCCTTGCACGTACGGTACAAGGATTCAAGGCGCAGCTCGCCGAGCGTGGATACATTTATTCCTGGGACACGGTTTCCTTTACCATCAACACCGACGGAACGTGCCTGCGCCGCTGTTTCCCGGACGGATGGCAGGGCTCTCACTTCAACTGGAAGGACGGCGAGACCCTTGTCGTGACGGCACGGTGGGACGGCGGAGGATGCTGGGCGCACACGGTCTTTACGGTTGGAGATGAGGAAAACGTACGCCACCTCGCCCCCGGCATCATGGATTGGGACGGGCACTGCATCTTCTCTCCGGACGGAAAGTTCATCAGCAGCGAAGGCTACTGGAACAAGGACGGCTACCGCAGCTGGGTGCTCGTTCGCCTGGAAGATGAGGCCATCATATCCCTGGGGCGTTTCTTCGTGCCTGAATATTACAAGGAACAATACTCCCGCTGCGACCTTCACGCCCGCTGGAAGCCGGACGGCAGCCAGATGGCCTTCAATTCCGTCCACGAAGGGAGCCGGCAAGTGTACCTTAGAGACATAAAATGGAAATGAAAAAAGTTCTTCTTGCCGCATTGTGCCTCTGCTGCGGCGTCACGTTGTCCGCCCAGGAGGAAATCCAGCCGGACATAACCTCCGTGCAGGTAAACGTCACAGTCGATCCTTCGGCCATAGTCGGGCCCGTCAAGCCTATGAACGCCGTAAACAACGGCCCGGCGTACGACAGCGAACTGCAGCAGCAGGATTTCAGGATACTGCAGATTCCTTACAGCCGCACGCACGACGCCTGTTTGGGAGAATGCTATGGAGAGCACCTTGTCGATATCTCCGAAATATTCCCGGATTTCGACAAAGACCCCGACTGCCCGGCTTCGTACGACTTCCGGGAGACAGACCTGTATATCAAGACTTTAATCGATTCAGGCAGCGAGCCATTCTACAGGCTGGGTCAGTCCATAGAAAACCAGAAAGTTGCGAAATACAATATATATCCCCCGAAGAATTATAAGAAATGGGCGCGCATCTGCGAGCACATCATACGTCATTATAACGAAGGCTGGGCAGACGGTTTCCATTACGGGATAAAGTACTGGGAAATATGGAACGAGGCCGACCTGGACCAGTCCTCCGGCCGCTGGAAGACCGAGCCGCGCACCTGGGGAGGCACGACAGAGGAATTCCAGAAGTTCTACGCCGTCGCCGCGAAGCACCTCAAGGAACGTTTTCCGGATCTGAAAATCGGCGGCCCTTCCTACTGCCGCATCCAGGGAGTCAAGACCTATTTCCCTCAGTTCTTCGAATATATGCGGGACAACAAGGTCCCAATTGACTTCGTGTCATGGCACAAATACGGCGCCGAGCCGTCGGTATATCTGATGGAGGCTGACCTGATCCGTGGATGGATGAAGGAGTACGGATACGAAGACGCGGAACTCATTCTGAACGAGTGGAACTACCGCAGGTTCAAGAGCGGCGACGGTTCCACCAATGAACGATACAACTATGAGAACCGACGTTCCATGAAAGGCGCCGCGTTTGCTATGGCGACCATGTCTGCCCTGCAGCATGCTCCGGTCGATATGATGATGTACTACGATTTCCGACCGTCATCATCTTATTGCGGTTTCTATGACACTCAGCTTCACAGGCTTATGCCGCTCTATTACGCATTCTACGCGTGGAGCAAACTGGGCGACAAAGAGTGCGCCTGCAAGGTTGAAGGCGGAGCCGGAGACATCTATGCAGTGGCATCCGTGAGGGACGGCAGGCCGGTGGTGCTGCTTACCCGTTACGACGGAGACAACAATGCCTGCAACCTGGCCGAGGTGACCGTTTCGGTCGCCGGAAGCCGCACAGGCAAGGCATTTTACCATCTGACCGACGACGAACACATCTACACGGAGATCCCTCTCTTCCCTTCCGGGGACGGAACCGTGAGGCTGTCGCTTGCCAACAACGCCATCGCCCTGCTGGAACTTTAACCTATGAAACGCTTGCTGTGTCTTCTTGCGGCGCTATCGCTTGCATTGTTCCAGGCAGGGGCCCTCACCCCCGCCGAAGGGCGCGAGTACCGTTCGCTTAACGGACAGTGGAACTATATAGTGGATCCGATGGATACCGGAATCTACAAGTACCATATGACGATCCAGAAGCCCCACAAGCGTTATTTTGCCGACAGGCACTTCTACGAAGACAGGACGAAACTGGTGGAATACGACTTCGACAAGGCGCCGACGCTTTCAGTACCGGGCGACTGGAACACCCAGTCGGAACGGCTTTATCTGTATGAAGGAACCATCTGGTACAGAACGGTTGTTGATTTCCACAAAACCCCGGGGAGAAGATGGTTCCTTCATTTCGGCGCCGTCAATTACCAGTGCATGGTGGGGCTGAACAACACCATACTGGGCACGCATAAGGGCGGTTTTACGCCGTTTGAATTCGAAGTCACAGACCAGTTGAAGGAGGGACCGAACAGCCTCGTCGTATGGGTCAACAATACCCGCGGCGTGTCAGAGGTCCCGACCCTGAATTACGATTGGTGGAACTACGGCGGAATCACCCGGGACGTCACGCTCGTCGGCGTGCCGGAGGTGTTCATCAAAGACTGGAGGATGCGTTTCGACGGGAAGGTTGCATCCTTTGACGTATTCCTTGACGGAGGGTCCGGTTCCGTAGCCATCGAGATACCCGAACTCGGCATCAGCAAGAAGGCCTGCGCCGGACGCGACGGCGTGGCACATTTCAAGATAAAGGCAGCGCCGGAGCTTTGGTCACCGGACAGCCCAAGGATGTATGACATTGTCCTGTCAAGCGGCAGCGACCGCATAACTGACCGCATCGGATTCAGGACCGTACGGGTTGAAGGTGAAGAAATCCTCCTCAACGGGAAGCCTGTTTTCCTGAAAGGAGTCGCTATGCACGATGAGTCCATTGGCATCAATCCCGGAAGATGCAGGGGCGAAGAAGACGCAAAAGCGCTTCTTGACGCGGCAAAAGACCTGGGATGCAATTTCCTGCGCCTGGCGCACTATCCACACAGCGAGCAGATGGTGCGGCTCGCAGAAGAAATGGGATTTATGCTTTGGGAGGAAATCCCCTGCTACTGGAATATCGACTGGTCTTCCGAGGAGACCTACGCCAATGCCGAAAACCAGCTCCTGGAGATGATTGGGAGAGACTACAACCGTGCCGCAGTTATCATTTGGTCCGTCGCCAACGAGACGCCGCGCAAGCCGGAGAGGCTGGAATTCCTCGGTAAGTTGATAGCGAAAACACGGGCTGAAGACCCCACACGGCTGGTCAGCGCCGCGCTTGAGAAGAAGCTGACCGACCCGCGCCACGCTGTAGTCGAAGATGAACTCATCGGCCTCACCGACCTCCTGAGCTTCAACCAGTATGAGGGATGGTACGACGGAACCCCCGCGGACTGCGACTCGCTCGAATGGTCGATCCCTTCGGGCAAACCCGTGGTTATCAGCGAATTCGGCGGAGGCGCATTATTTGGCAACCACGGCAGCGACAAAGAGTTGTTCACTGAGGAATACCTCTCGCTCCTTTATCGCCACAACCTCGAGATGCTTTCCAGGCTTCCCGGCCTTAGCGGCCTGTGCCCCTGGTGCCTCAAGGATTTCCGTTCACCCAAGAGGCCGCTGGCCGGCATTCAGGACGACTTCAACCGCAAGGGGCTCATCGACGAGCAGGGCCGACGGAAGCTTGCTTTCTTCGTCGTCCGGGATTATTATTTGTCTGATTGAAGTAAGGCCACGGCGGATCGGGTATCCGTTGCCGTTTATGAACAGGGTGTAGGGCTTGTTCGAACGCACCTTCACCATTCCGTCTTCATAGATGATGTCGGTGGTTATATCACCGAATGACAGTTTCTCTATGCCGTGGCGGCAGGTCTGGTGCAGGTTCCAACGGACGGTTGCGTTTCCGGCATCGACATCGTAGAACCCCAGGACGTTTTCGATGAACAGCGAAATGGGGCCCAGTGCGGACCAGCCGCAGAAGTCCGCTTTTACGGATTTAACGTTTTTTGTGCCTTCCTTTTTGCTGGCGGGTTCGGGCCTGGTGGGATTGTAGCACTCCCAGATAGTATGCGGGTCATATTGGGAATATGTCTGCCACATATGATCAAGGATGGCTTCCGCGGTTTCGTTTGCTTCTTTGTAGAAACCATACTTTTCCAGCGCCTTTATTCCCATATAGGCCGTGGGAAGCCACATCGAGCCTTTCCAGTAATTCCCGTCCGGGTCGAATTCGGGGTCATCCCTGGAGACGGAGGTCCATGGCACGGCGCCTCCGAGTTTGTCGTCCCTCAGGGCGAATTCTACCATGGCCTTTGCCTGCTCCGGCGAAGGGATTTCCGCCAGCATCGGCCAGAAGGACGCAGGGGTCAGGATATGCGTCTTTGAAAGGTCGTCTTCGCGGATGTCGTAATAGCAGCCGTCTTCGTCGTCCCAGTAGTATTTATTGACCTTATCCTTATACTCCTGATAGACGGCACGGTACTCGTCCTCTGTAGCTTTGTCGCCTGCAATCGCTGCAAGGCGGGAGATGTAAAGTGCCGAGAGGGCCTGCTGGGAGATGGCGTCGATCCAGAACATCGGCATTGCCCGTTTCCTTGGAGTGTTGTCCATTCCGCTCTGCCAACTCTGCCAGTTGTAGCCTATGCCCTTGTATTGTATGCGGATGCCGTCGTTGCTGATGGGAAATGGAAACTCCGTATCGTGGTTCATGGTATTGAACAGTTCGAAGTGCTTCTGGAGGAAGCGTTTCTGCGTTATGAGCTCCCGGATGTGGGCAGTGTCACCGGTGAATTTGAAGTAATCGTTCTCCACCCAGGCGAAGAAAGGGGGATTGTCGGGATGCCAGACGCTGAGGGGCGAGCCGGCATTTTCGTGCAGGGTGTAGTAAAAATTGTCGAGCGTCTGGATGCCTGGGAAGATGTCCGGTGCGTACTTGCAGAACATCACCATGAACTCGGAATCCCAGATCCATATAGCCTCATCCCGAAAACCTTCATCCATATACAGGGGTTGTACCAGGCCGGGTTGGTACTTAATGTGGGCCTCAGCCTGCTCCCAGGCTTTCCGGTACAGTTGGACGTATTCGGGCCTGGCGTCAAATACCGGGGTCGGTATTTCCCTTGCCGCTTTGGAACATTGCACGCAGCAGCATACGCACGCAAGCGCTATGACAATCATTTTTTTCATCGTCCGAATATAGCGTTTTTTGCTTCGGCAACGATAGAACTATCCCGGAAATGATTACAAATAATCTGTAATAACGCGGCGGCGATAAGCGTTTCGCGGAAATGATTATCTTTGTGGACATGATCATATTGTTTTCCGTCATTCTGCAGGTTGCCCTCGGGGCTATCACGCAGCATCCCAACCTTTCCGCGGGAAGCCTGTGCGGCTATCATCCGCAGGATACGGTTTACACCGCTGCTCCCGCCGGATACAAGCCCTTTTATATCAGTCTTACAGCCAGGCACGGCAGCCGCTATCTGAGACACGGGGATTCAGTGACTTTCCGGGTGGCCGACACCCTGGCGATGCTCGCCGGCAAAGGGATGCTCGCCGCCGACGGCCTTGCGCTGATGGAAGACATACAGATGCTGAGGGCCATCCACCAAGGCAATTACGGGGCTCTCACCGAACTCGGAGCGCAGGAGCATCATGAGATATGCGCAAGGATGTACCGCCATTACCCGGAGGTATTCTCGAATAAATCGCGCGAGGAGGTCGTCGCCTGCTCCACGCCAACCATGAGGGTGCAAAAGAGCATGAAGGCCTTTACCGACGAACTTGCAGGGCGCGCTCCGGGAATCGAGATAAGCAAGTCCGTCCTGGGATGGGAAGACTATCCCGTAAACCGGGGCCTTACAGGCAATTACCTGGACAGGGAGGCAAGGGAACGGGCCAAGGCGGAGGAGAAGAATTTTACCGAAGCCGTGTCCACTCTGCGCCGCGGTTATGGCCTCGAAACCTTTGCCGGCCGGGTGTTCGCAGATCCGCAGACCATATCTTCATCAAGGCTGAAATACATTGCCAGAGCATGCTTCAAGTGCCTCAAGACAGGATGCCTCACGACTCCGGCCTCGATGCCGGCAATGGACAAGTATTTCACAGCCGGCGAACTATATTACCTCTGGCTGTCCGGTTCTATGAGCTGGGCCCGTTACCTCAATTATCCGGGCTACATGGATCCGTTCACCCGCGAGCGCGGCGGCGGAATGATAGCGCAGTTGATTGAAGACACCGATGAGGCGCTCTCCTCCGGTTCCCGCACCGCCGCCACCCTGCGGTTCTCCCACGACAACTATCTGATGCCGCTGATGGCCGCCGTCCCCTTCGAGGGCACTGTGCTGGACTGCCCCGACACTGAAATCCCTGAAATCTTCCAGGATTACAACTATATCTATCCCGCTTGCAACGTCCAGATGATATTCTATCACCGGCGCAGCTCCAAGCGGATACTCGTCAAGTTCCTGCTCAACGAAAAGGAGACGCTCATACACGGCCTCAGCCCCGTCTCAGGATGCTATTACGACTGGGACAGGGTCAAGGATTTCTGGAAGAAACGGTTTGACCTTTAGATGATCTCCTCCCGCTCGCGCAGGTCGCGGACGCGCAGCTGGATTGTGCTGCTGCCGCGGTAGTAGTTTTCTACGATCGAATAGCAGACGTCGAGCGGATTGCCCGACTTGATGTAGTCGTAGTAGTCTGCCATGTTGAACGCGATGGCGGGAATCTGGTGGTACGGCTGCGACTCCTGGATGAGGTCCAGTTTGAGGTGCATGCCTCCTGCGCCTACCTTGCGGCCGCCGCCGGCATCGTAGACGTTTTCCGTTACGAACACGGGGTTGTTGTTGCCGGGGCCGAAGGGCTGGAACTGCTTGAGGATGCGGAAGAATTTGGGAGTGATCTGGGCAAAGTCAAGGGCGGCGTCGATATCCACCACGGGGACGAGCATCTCTGCCGTTATCTTGCCGGCGATGAAGGCGTCGATGCGGCGGGCGAATTCATCGACATTCTCCTCCTTGAGCGTGAGGCCGGCGGCATATACGTGGCCGCCGAAGTTCTCCAGGAGGTCTGCGCAGCTCTCTATTGCCTCGTACAGGTCGAACCCGGTGATGCTGCGGGCGGAGCCGGTGACGAAGCCGTTGGACTTGGTAAGGACGACCGTGGGCTTGTAGTACGCCTCGACCAGGCGGGACGCGACGATGCCGACTATGCCCTTGCTCCAGCGGGGGTTATACACGACCGTGGCGTTCTCGCGGGCGAGGCAGTTGCCGCTTTCCACCATCTCGAGGGCCTCACGGGTGACCTCGCGGTCGATATTCTTGCGTTCGTTGTTGTTTTCGTTGATCTTCTCGCCGATGAACATGGCCTGCTGCTCCTCGACGGCGGTGAGGAGCTCCACTGCGAGGCGGCCAGATTCCATACGGCCGGCGGCGTTGATGCGGGGGCCAATCTTGAAGACAATGTCGTCGATGGTGATATGGCCGGGCTCCAGCTTGGCCAGGTAAATCATGGCGAGGAGGCCCTTGTGGGGGTTCTCGTTGAGCTGACGGAGGCCGAAGTGCGCGAGGGTGCGGTTCTCGCCGACCATCGTAACGAGGTCGGACGCGATGCTGACCACGAGCAGGTCCAGCAGCGGGACGATGCTGTCGAACGGGACGTCGTAGCGCTGGGAATAGGCCTGGACGAGCTTGAATCCGACGCCGCAGCCGGAGAGGTCGTCGAAGGGATAGTTGCAGTCTTCCCTTTTGGGGTCGAGCACGGCGACCGCGGCGGGGATGGTGTCTTCCGGGAGGTGGTGGTCGCAGATGATCATGTCGACGCCCTTGGACTTGGCGTATTCGGCCTTGTCGATGGCCTTGATGCCGCAGTCGAGCGTGATGATGAGGCCGAAGCCGCCTTCGAACGCCCAGTCGATGCCCTTGTAGGAGACGCCGTAGCCCTCGTCGTATCGGTCGGGGATGTAGAAATCGACGGCGCTGGTGAAGCGGCGGATGAAGGAGAACACCAGGGCCACCGCGGTGGTGCCGTCGACGTCGTAGTCGCCGTAGACGAGAATCTTTTCGCCGGTGGTGATGGCCTTGCGGAGGCGCTCGACGGCGGCGTCCATGTCCTTCATGAGGAAGGGGTCGTGGAGGTCGGTGAGGGCCGGGCGGAAGAAGGTGCGGGCCTGCTCGAAGGTCTCTACCCCACGCTTGACGAGGAGGTCTGCCAGGACACGGTCGATACCAACCTCAGCGGAGAGTTTTTCAACCTTCGCGGGGTCGGCCGGTTCGCGTACAATCCATTTGCAGTCCTTTCCCATAATCCAACAGTCAACAAATATACACATTTTATTCTGACATTCCAAAATGATATTGTACTGCAGGTACTTGATATTTACGCCAATTTGGGTTAATTTTGCAGTCTATGAATTTGGAATTAAGCGAACAGGAGCAAATCCGCCGCGAATCGCTGGCGAAGCTCAGAGAATTGGGCATCGAGCCCTACCCCGCCGCGGAATACCCGGTAAACGCCACCGCCGCGGAAATCACCGCAGGATATGACCCCGAAAAGGGCAATTTCGCATCGGTCTGCATCGCAGGGCGCCTTATGAGCCGCCGCATCATGGGAGCCGCCTCCTTCGGCGAACTCCAGGACGCCACCGGCCGCATCCAGATCTACGTCAAGCGCGACGAAATCTGCCCCGGAGAAGACAAGACGATGTACAACACCGTCTGGAAGAAACTTCTCGACATCGGCGATATTATAGGTATCAAGGGATTCGCGTTCATCACGCAGACGGGCCAGCTGAGCGTCCACGCACTGGAGCTTACGGTGCTGAGCAAGTCGCTCCGCGTCCTCCCCATAGTCAAGGAGGCCGACGGCCAGGTGTTCGACGCCGTCACCGACCCGGAACTCCGCTACCGCCAGCGCTACGTCGACCTCATAATCAACCCGCAGGTGAAAGACGTCTTCGTCAAGAGGGCGCGCATCATCGCCACCATGAGGGAGTACTTCAACGCCGCAGGCTGCCTGGAGGTCGAAACCCCCATCCTGCAGAGCATCCCCGGCGGCGCAACCGCACGTCCCTTCATCACGCATCATAACGCGCTCGACATCCCCCTGTACCTCCGTATCGCCAACGAGCTGTACCTCAAGAGGCTCATCGTAGGCGGCTACAGCGGCGTGTACGAGTTCGCCAAGGACTTCCGCAACGAGGGAATGGACAAGACCCACAATCCGGAGTTCACCTGCATGGAGATCTACGTTGCCTACAAGGACTACAACTGGATGATGGCCTTCGTGGAGAAGATGCTGGAGAAGATTGCGGTCGCAGTGAACGGCACTACCAAGGTGGACATCGCCGGCCAGGAGGTCGATTTCGCAGGGCCTTACCGCCGCCTGCCCATACTGGACGCCATCAAGGAATACGCCGGAGTGGATGTCAAGGGCATGTCCGAGGACGAGCTCCGCGCCACCTGCAAGAAACTGAACGTCGACATCGAACCTTCCATGGGCAAGGGCAAGCTCATCGACGCCATCTTCGGCGCCTACTGCGAAGAGAAGCTCGTTCAGCCTACCTACATCATCGATTATCCGGTGGAGATGTCCCCTCTCACCAAGCGTCACCGCACCGATCCCACCCTCACCGAAAGGTTCGAACTCTTCGTCTGCGGCAAGGAACTGGCCAACGCCTACTCCGAACTCAACGACCCCATCGACCAGCTGGAGCGCTTCGAGGAGCAGGCAGCCCTCAAGAGCAAGGGCGACGACGAGGCCATGTACATCGACATGGACTTCGTGCGCGCACTGGAGTACGGCATGCCTCCCACCTCCGGCCTCGGCATGGGTATCGACCGCCTTACCATGTTCATGACGGGGCAGACTACGATTCAGGACGTGCTGTTCTTCCCTCAGATGAGACCTGAAAAGTCAGTCAAGAAGGATAGCGAGGCTCCTGCAGAATAGTTCTCATGTCCCCGGAACTGCTGACCAGCGCCCAGAACCCCAAGGTCAAGCGCCTGCTGGCGCTGCAGAAGGATTCGTCCCTGCGGCGCGAGGCCGGCATCTTCGTGGTTGAGGGCCGCCGGGAACTCGGGCACTGCCTTGCCGCCGGCTTCACCGTCGACACCGTCTTCGTGTGCCCGGAGCTATGCGGCGATGGCAGCGTTTCCGGATCTGTCTTCCCCGAAACCGTGGCCGCCCATGGCCGCGTGAATGGGAGGGGCCCGCTGGCCCGCAAGGGACAGTGGGAGGGATGGAGCAAAGCGGATGTTTCGGGGAAGACAGATCCGGAAGCGCCGCCGTCGCCGACAGGGGCAGAAAGCAGAGTGAAAGTATTTGAGGTCAGCAAGGAGGTCTATGAGCGCATAGCGTACCGTGGAAGCACCGAAGGCGTTATTGCAGAGGTGTTCACCAGGAATCTCAGCCTGGAAGACCTGCATCTGCCGGACAATCCGCTGATAGCGGTGCTGGAAAGCGTCGAGAAGCCCGGCAACCTCGGAGCGGTGCTGCGCAGCGCCGACGCCGCCGGAGCCGACGCCCTCCTCATCTGCGATCCCCTTACCGACATCTACAATCCGAACGTAATCCGCGCCTCCATCGGAGCGGTCTTCACCGTCCCGACGGTCGCCTGCACCTCTGCCGAAGCCATCAACTGGCTCAAACGCAACAAGATACGCATCCTCACCGCCCAGCTTCAGGACTCATCCGCCTATTACGACTGCGACATGCGCCAAGGCACCGCCCTCGTAATGGGCACCGAAAGCACCGGCCTCTCGCAAGCCTGGCGCGCCGCAGCCGACGCCCACATCCGCATCCCGATGCTCGGCCGCCTCGACTCCCTCAACGTCTCCGTCAGCGCCTCCATCCTCCTCTTCGAAGCCGTCCGCCAGCGCCAGGCCTGAATCGTCCGCCAGCGCCTAGCCTGAGCAGACTTCAAGCCCATACGTCAAAAGCCCCACTCCGTCCGCGAATACGATGTGGAGGAGCTCACGTTGTCTTCTGGTACAAGGAGGTGAGAACAAAGGTAAGATGCGGCGGGAAGAAGAGTGCCCCTCGGAAGGAGACGGATTTCAGGCCCACCCTGCAGGAGCGATGAGAGGGTGGGACCGAAAAGAGCTTCCAACGGCACCACCCTGCACGAACCGTGAGAGGGTGGGACCGAAAAGCGCCTCCAGCGGCACCACCCTGCACGAACCGTGAGAGGGTGGGACCGAAAAGAGCTTCCAACGGCACCACCCTGCACAAAAGGTGAGAGGGTGGAACCGAAAAATGCTTCCAACGGCACCACCCTGCACGAACCGTGAGAGGGTGGGGCCGGAGAGGAAAGGACTTCGGAGACCGAAGGTCGACGCAGGGGGTTCGGGGGGTACGCCCCCCGTCCCCTGGGGGTGCAGGGGGATAATAGTTTACCGTTACTTCTCCGCAGGATAAGTAACGGTAAAGCAAGCGCCGCCAAGGGTGAAGGACCGCGAATACGCTATCGACGCTCCGCAGCTTTCGAGGATGCTGCGGCAGATGGCGAGGCCGAGACCGGAGCCGCCGTTCTTGGTGGTGAAATTCGGCGTGAACAGACGCGAGAGGTATTCTTCCGGGACGCCGGGACCGCTGTCCTCGAAAACCACATCGTAGAAGCCGTTACGCACCGACTTGCGCAGCGACACGACCACGCGGGCGCCGTCCCGGCCCTCCACAGCCTGCACGGCGTTGGTCAGCAGATTCACGACCACGCGGGTGAGCTGCGGCTTGGGCCCGCAGACATTCACCCCGGCCATGCCGATATACTCGAACCTGATGTCCTCGCGGTTGTCGAACATCGAAATCTCTTCCTGCAGGAGCCTGTCGAGGTCAAACTCGGTATGCTCCTCGGTATACAGCCGGGCGAAGGTGGAGAACTCGTTGGATGTCTCTGTAAGGATATCGATATGGTCCAGCAGCATGCGGCTCGCTTCGTCGAACTTTTCCTGCCAGGCAGGGTCACCCTTCTGCTTGAGCCTGATGAGCCTCTGGAGCTGGAGTTTCATCGGCGTAAGGGGATTCTTGATTTCGTGGGCTACCTGGCGGGCCATGTCGCTCCAGGCCTTGTCGCGTTCCGCCTGGGCGAGCTGGCGGCTGTTCTCCGACAGTTCATCGACCATTCGGTTGTATGCGTCCACTAGCGCCGAAACCTCGTCCTGGCGGGAATAGGAGATGTGCGACATGGAACCGAGGTCGGTGCGGCGCATGCTCTCGCCCACCATGTTGAGCGGCCGGAAGACCATGTCCAGCACGGTGGATTCAGTAAACCTTGCCAGGATAAACAGCAGCATGAACACCGTAAGGATGGACGCAAGGTGCATGACCGCATCCCTCTCGAAGTCGTACCCAATCTCCACGTAAGGAGCGCAGAGTATCGCCGCAGGACGGCCGTCTGCACCCATCAGCGGCATATACATATTGTAATAATGCCTCAGGCCGGAGCCCTCCTTGATGATGCAGTAGCGCTTGTTGCCAACGAGAATCTCGTCCAGTGCCTCCGCCTCGATGCGGTATCCCAATATCATATAGTCCAGCACTTCCGGATTGGTCGTAAGGACTATCTGGCCGTCGATGGAGTAAACGCTGATGTCGGAGTCGGTATTGTCGCTGACGGACTGGATGAGCGAAGCGAATTCGGAAGAACGCAGGAGGTCTTCCTTCGGCAGCGCCCTGATGCCGTTCTGCGCAAGCAGCTGTATGGAATTGATGCGGTCGGACATGATGGCCCGCCGGTTGGCCTCGTTGCGCCTGTAAACGAAAGTGACGCTCACCGCCGCCATTATGACCAGCGACAGGATGAGGGACACCATGAGCGTCATCGATATGCGGGAACGGAAATACGTCTGCGCGGCAGTACGCTCCCGGCGCCTCCACGGCTTGAGCGACCAGAGCATGAAATAGAACATCAGCGCTATCAGCAGGCCGCAGGTGATATATGCGAAAGTACGGCTCTGGCGGCGGGAGATGATTACCGCCTCGTCGTCGGTGATGACGTTGACGAAGTGGACGTAGCCGTCACGGTTGTAACTCCTCACGCCGTCGACGTACACCATCACCTTCATCCAGTCGTCCATACGGGTGGAATAGGGATATGTCCCCCGGAAGGTCCAGAGGTCGCTCCCCCGGTAGCGCGCGTATGAATACAGGGGCGAAATGGAACGGGACCCGCGGCTGGAGAACGACAGCAGCCGCTCGTAGCCGCGTATGTCGGTCCCCTTCTGCTCCACCGACAGCAGCAGCACGGAACTCGAATCCAGCAGGCTGTAACGGAAGATTCCGTCGTAACGCGAAGGGCCCTCCTGGGTGGGGGTGCACATGAATGCCGACGTACCCGAAATGGGCACGCCCTCCCGCAGGATGGTGTTGATCCTGTCCGCCAGCGCAGTCTGGGAGACGTCCCGGTAGATCTGCACGCTGATGTTGCAGTCCTGGGCTATGCCGAACAGATAATTGTCCACCAGGCGGTTGCGGATGACGGACTCGCTGCCGTCGAGCCCGGACAGCGTGGCCACTACGGCGTCCTCCCGGATGCGCTGTTCCACACGGAGCAGCTGCAGCTCGAGGTTGATGTCGCGGTCCACCGCCAGCTTGCCGGCCCACACCTCCATACGGTTCTGCTCCTTCTCGAATCCCAGGACGGACGTGGCGGTAACCATATACACGGCGACCAGCGCCGCAAAAACCGCACGCGCCGACGCGGAGAACATATTGATATAACGCCCCGTAAGCCCGGAAACCACCGGCTGGAGCATCTGCAGCAGCATCGGAACCACAGTCAGCACCGACAGCACCGACAGATACACCAGAAGGGTGTACCACGACAGTCCGCCCAGCTTGTACAGTTCCAGGTTGATGTTCGAATTGAGGATGATGCTCCTAAGGGAGTTATGTGTATTGACGATGATGAGGACGACCGCAGCGACGTCAAGCGCCGAAAGCAGCGCCGCCGCCGGCACGGAATGCACCCTGCGCCAGAGGTCCCTGCGGACCAGGTAAACGCTGACCCCGCAGAACAGGATGGCAAGATTGACCAGCAGCACGGCGCCGAGCGAGAACAGGAAACCGCCGCCGGCATACAGCATCGGCGAGAAGATCTGCACCTCGGACTGGACGCTGCGGCCCCACAGGTACATCGCCCCGGTACACACAAGGGTGACGGCGCACGAAATGAGGGCCCGCGGCAAAGTCCTCCTGCCGAAAACGAACAGCACCGCCGCCAGCAGCACCAGAAGGAGAGCGGTCCAGAGCAATTCCGGATCGGCCACGACCGTGGTCTGCGGCGAGTCGAAAAGCACCTTGCAGACGGGCGTACCACCCAGATAGACAGGCGTTCCCTCGCTGAAAGACAGCGGCTTGATGGAATAATGCCTGCCCAGATGCAGCTTGGGATTGACCCCGGAAGGCCCGTACACCAGCAGGCCGGCCACCGTGTGGGTGCCGCTGTCGTCGATGGCCTTCACTATGTACCAGTTGGGACCGAGGTTGAGATAGACAGGATACGCCCCGACGGAACCGAGGGGCGAATCCAGGTTGGCGCGCGGGCTGACGATACGCTGGACGACCACCCTGGACGAGATGGCGTCGTTGAGTATGGGGAACTGGCCGCGCCAGATGCGCAGGGTGTCGTCGGTATAGGTGTAGATGACCATATCCGACGGCAGCTTGGCCTGGGGATGGGCGACGTACCAGTCGAGTTTGGTAAGCCTGCGCTGCAGAAGTCTCTCCACACGGGACGCCGAAGTGCGGGTATCGCCGACGGAACGGGGCGAGAGGACCGCCACGACCGTGAGAACGATGCTCAGCGCCAGCAGCGCCGGAATTATATAATCCTTGAATGTATGTTTCCTACTCATTGTGATATGGCTCCGAACGGATGATCGTGAAGGCACGGTAAAGCTGCTCTGCAAAAACCGTTCTCACAAGCTGGTGAGAACAGGTCATACGCGACAGGGACAGTTTGCCGGAGGCCCTGGAATACACCTCCGGAGAGAACCCGTAGGCGCCTCCGACCACGAAAACGACGTCTTTTCCGGCATTGAGGTATTTCTGCACCTGGGCGGCGAACTGCAGCGAGGTGTACTCCTCTCCGTGCTCGTCAAGGAGGATTACGGTGTCCGACGGCTTGACGGCCCCGAGCAGCAGCGCGCCCTCCCTGGACTTTATCTGGTCCCGGGACAGGGAAGATGTGCCCTTGAGTTCCGGCAGTTCCCGCACGGAAAACGGCACGTAGTGGGCCAGGCGCGAGGCGTACATCCGCAGGCCGTCAGCGACCCACGGTATGTCCGTCTTGCCCATAGTCAGCAGCGTAATCTTCATTGAGTACAAAAATAGAAAACTGGCTTGATATTTGCAACGGAAAACAGCTTTGTATGAAGTTTTTAAGATTCGCAGTCATTGCTTTGGCGCTCCTGATGCCCTGCCGTGCGGCCATGGCGCAGGTCACCGTAAAGCAAGCCGTACAGACCACCGCACCCGCCACGGACGGTTCCGACGACGTCTTCATCCCGATAAGCAAATATCTGGCTTCCGGCAACGTGGAGGCCCTTTCCGCCTGGTTCGCAGACAATCTGGAGATTGCCGTGCTTGCGCGCGAAAGCGACGCCAGCCGCGCCCAGGCCCGCCAGATAGTAAAGTCTTTCTTCGAGAATCACACGCCCCGCAGTTTCAACATAACGCACACCACGGGCCGCGCCAACATGAAATACGCGCTCGGCACGCTGATGGCCGGCGGGGAGGCCTTCAGCGTCACCATCTTCATGAGCTGCAAGAACGGCACCTACCACATCCAGCAGCTCAAAATCGAGAGATTATAATACGTAGTCCTTTACGTTGGCGGCGCTGATGGTGCTGTCGCCGAGGATGAGGAGACGCTCCACGACATTGTGGAGCTCACGGATGTTGCCCTTCCAGGAGCGCTCCTGCAGGAGTTTTACGGCCTCGGGGCTGAAGGTCTTGCGGGGCATGGCCGTCTGCGTGCAGATCTTGTCCACGAAATAATCGACCAGCAGGGGGATGTCCTCCTTGCGCTCGTCCAGGCTGGGGACATTGATCACTATGACGCTGAGGCGGTGGTAGAGGTCTTCGCGGAAATTGCCCTTTTCTATTTCGGCCTTGAGGTCCTTGTTGGTGGCCGCGAGCACGCGGACATCGACCTTGATGTCGGTGTCGCTGCCGGCGAGGGACATGTCGCCGATTTCGTCCAGGAAGAGGGTGCCGCCGTCGGCCTGCTCGAACTTGCCCTTGTGCTGCTTGATGGCGGAGGTGAAGGAGCCCTTCTCGTGGCCGAAAAGTTCGCTCTCGATAAGTTCCGACGGGATGGCGGCGCAGTTGACCTCAACATAGGGCTGGGAGGCGCGGTCGCTGAGGGCGTGCAGGCTCCTGGCGACGAGTTCCTTGCCGGAGCCGTTGCCGCCGGTGATGAGCACGCGGGCGGGAGTGGGAGCGACCTTTTCTATAATTTCGCGTACGCGGGTGATGGCCGCCGACTCGCCGACCATGCGGTCTCCGCCGTAGGCCTTTTTCTTGAGGATGCGGGTCTGGGTGACGAGCTTGGTGCGGTCGGATGCGTTCTTGACGGTGATGAGGATGCGGTTGAGGTCGAGCGGCTTCTGGATGAAGTCGAAGGCGCCTTTCTTTATGCATTCCACTGCGGTCTCGATGTCGCCGTGGCCGGAAATCATGACGACGGCGCTGTCGGTGCCCTCCTCCATAAGCTTGCCGAGGACTTCCATGCCGTCCAGGCCGCCGGGCATCTTGATGTCGCAGAAAATGATGTCGTAGTGGGTGGCGCCCGCGAGCCTGAGGCCCTCCGCGCCGCTCTCCGCGGTATCTACGGTGTAGCCCTCGTCCGTGAGGATTTCTCCGAGGGAATTGCGGATGGACCGCTCGTCGTCAATAATCAGAATCTTCATACCGCAAATATCGTGAATTTTTTCTACATTTGTGCCATATGAAGATTCCCGATATCATCATAGCCGTCGATGGCTATTCGTCAACCGGCAAAAGCTCGCTGGCAAAGAAAATCGCCCGCAAGTTCGATTTCCTGTACCTCGATTCCGGCGCCCTCTACCGCGGCGTCACGCTGTTCGCCCAGGAGGAGAGGCTCATCTCCCGTCTGGGCAAGGTCAGCGACGCCCTCCGCGAGGCCCTTTCCGGACTCGACCTCCACTTCGACGCCGAAGGCCGCCTGTGCATGGGCCCCCGCTGCATAGAGCAGCAGATCCGCACCATGGAAGTCAGCGCCCAGGTAAGTCCCGTGGCAGCAGTGCCCTACGTCAGGGAGTGGGTGGACGAGAAGCTGCACGAATTCGGCCGCCGCGGCCGCATAGTCATGGACGGACGCGACATCGGCACCGCCGTTTTCCCGAACGCGGAACTCAAGATATTCATGACGGCGTCCGAGCAGGTGCGCGCCCAGCGGCGTTACGACGAGCTGGTCGCCAAGGGTGAGACTCCCCTGCTGGAGGAGGTCGTGCAGAACCTCCGCGAGCGCGACTACATCGACTCCCACAGGGAGACCGCCCCGCTGCGCCGCGCCACCGACGCCTTCGAGCTCGACAATTCCGATATGACCTTCGAAGAGGAACTCGCCTGGGTTCAGGGCCTCATCCAGGGCAAGTTCGGCATCCTATGATAAAGGTCGGCATCGACCCCCATTCCGGCTTCTGCGGCGGCGTCATCCGCGCCATCGGCACCGCGGAAGATTTCCTTTCACGCAATCCCGCGCCGCTTTATTCCCTCGGCGCGATGGTCCATAACGAAGAAGAACTCTCGCGCCTTGCAGGCCGCGGGCTCGTAACCGTCAGCCACACGCAGGCGCAGCAGCTCGCCTCCGGCAGCACGGTCATCATCCGCGCCCACGGGGAGCCGCCGGAGACATATGAGGCCCTGCGCAGCGCCGGGGTCTCGGTCATCGACTGCACCTGTCCTGTGGTGCTGCGCCTGCAGAAGCAGATACGTGAGGCCTCGGAGCGGTCGGCGGTTGTCATTTTCGGAAAGATCGGCCACCCGGAGGTGCTGGGGCTCGTGGGGCAGACAGGCGGCAGGGCCATCGTCATAGAAGACGAAAAAGGCCTCCGGGTCGCACTGGAAGGCGGATTGATCCCATCGGAAGGCGGCATCGAACTGTTCTCGCAGACCACCAGGAGCCCGGAGGAATACGCCGGGATTGCAGAGGCCCTCGGCGCCTGGGCCGGGGAGCGCCTCCGCGTGCACGACACCGTGTGCGCCCAGGTCTCGTCCCGCCACCGCCAGCTGTCGGACTTCGCAAGGGAGCACGACGTGGTGGTGTTCGTCGCGGGGCAGTCCAGTTCCAACGGCAAGGTCCTTTTCGAGCTCTGCCGCAGCGTCAATCCCCGCTGCCACCTGATCGGCAGCGCCGGAGACCTCCGTCCGGAATGGTTTGCCGGAGCGGCCACGGCCGGCGTGTGCGGAGCAACCTCCACCCCGCGCTGGCTACTTGAGCAGGTGGCGCAGGCAATCGAAAATTTGCATTAATCACGGCATTTCTTTATATTCGCAAGTTAAAAAACCAATTAATATTCACATATGGCAACAACAGCAGACTTCAAGAACGGTCTTTACCTCAAGTTCAACGACAAACCCTGTGTCATAGTATGGTTCCAGCACGTCAAGCCCGGCAAGGGCCCCGCTTTCGTGAAAACCAAGCTCCGCAACCTGGAGAACGGCCGCATCCTTGAAAACACCTTCACCGCCGGCGCGAAAATCGAGACCATCGAGGTCGAGCGCAGGCCTTACCAGTTCCTTTACGACGACGGTGAGTCCTTCAACTTCATGCACGAAGAGACTTACGAGCAGATCACCCTCCCCCACGAGGCTGTCGAGAACGCAGACCTCATGAAGGAAGGCCAGCACGTCGAGATGATGTTCGTCACCGGAGACGAAGAGAGGTGCCTCACCTGCGAGCTCCCCACCTACGTAACCCTCGAGGTCACATACAGCGAGCCCGCCGTCAAGGGCAACACCGCATCTTCTTCCGCACTCAAGGAAGTCACCCTCGAGACAGGCGCCCGCATCATGGTCCCCCTGTTCATCGAGACCGGAGAGAAGATCACCGTCAACACCGCAGACCGTTCCTACGGACAAAGAGTCTAAACAGTTATGAAAAAAGTATTTACCGTTATCGCGGTGCTCGCCCTGAGCGCCATTGCCTTTGCGCAGCCCCGTCTGTCCGACAAAGAGCTCTACAACGCCATCTGGGCCATGGGACAGATGTTCCCCGACGGCTTCACCCTGGACCTCAATACCATGCGCCAGCCCAAGGAGGGCCTCATGGTGTCCTATGCCGCCACCCAGAACAGCTTCGACAAGAAAAGCATCCCCGGCGTAGTCAAACACGCCCGTGAGCACAACGGCCTCGTCGGCGGCTGGAGAGACCCCGCGACCGGCAAATACTATTTCGACAGCACCCGCTGCTTCCCCGAGGACAGCCTCGCCGCAGCGCTTGCCTTCGCCCGCGAAAACGGCCAGCACACGGTGTACGTAGCCAGCAAGGGCATCAACGTCAAGTCCAATTACGAACAGCACGACTGCCGTATCATCTTCGACTGCGACATGGGCTCCAGCACGGACGACCTCTTCGCCCTGATGATGCTCTACCGCTATATGGACATGAAGCGCTGCACCCTTCTTGGTGTGATTGTCGACCGCATGGGAGCCGCCAACGCCGACGCCGTGGACATCATGAACAACTTCTACGGCTATCCGCAGATCCCCGTCGGCCTTGAGCGCGCAGGCATCAAGGATCCCAAGGTCTTCATCCCTTACCACAACGTGGCCTACGCCCGCAGCGAGGATTCAGAGCCCCTGTTCAAGCAGACCTACAAGGCAAAGGGCGAATATCCCGAGGCCTACAAGCTCTACCGCAAGATCCTCAGCGAGCAGCCAGACCACAGCGTCACCATCGCCTCCGTCGGCTTCGTCACTTCCCTCGCACGCCTTCTCCAGTCCGTTCCTGACGAACTCTCGCCGCTCAACGGCGTGGAGCTCGTGCGCGCCAAGGTCAAGAACATCTACCTGATGGGCGGCGTCTTCGGCGAGGCGGTGGAGCCCGACTACAACTTCACCCAGGCCATCGACTTCTCCCTCAAGTTCTTCGAACTCTGGCCCAAGGAACTCGACATGGTCTTCTCCCCCGGTGAGGTCGGCGACCCCCTGCGTTACCCGGACGAGCAGGTCATCTCGGACATCAACTGGACCGACGTCCACCCCATCAAGTGGGTATATGAATACCTCCAGTGCGACACCGGCCAGAAGATGTGGGACCCCCTCGCGGTCATCAACGCCGTGGAAGGCGACGACCTCTACACCCTGTCGGAGCGCGGATGGGTTGAGCTCACCCCCAGGGGCGAGACCATCTTCACCCCCGACCCGAAGGGCAACTGCCGCTACCAGCTCCCGGGCGACGAGGTCTGGAGCGACACCGTGCTCAAGTACATCCGCTTAATGGCAATCCAGCATTAGCAGAATGCCCAAGAATTACCAACTGGACGCCCATTGCGAGGCGATACTTCAAGAATACCGCGACCTCCTGCCCCGTTTCCAGGAGGTCGCAGCGGAAGTGTACGGCACCCTGCGCAAGACGCTGGACGACGCCGGACTGCTCGTCGCGGCCCTGGAGTACCGCGTAAAGGCGGAAGACTCCCTCGCCGGCAAACTTGAGCTCAAGGGATCCAAGTACAAAGGCCTGTCGGACATCACCGACATCATCGGCCTGCGCGTCATCACCTTCTACATAGACGACGTCGACAAGGTCGCCTCCGCCGTGGAGCGCCTGTTCGAAGTGGACTGGGACAATTCCGTCGACAAGCGCAAGGCACACGAAATCGACAGTTTCGGCTACCTGTCGCTGCACTACATCTGCTCCCTCAAGGGCTTCCCGTACCGCTTCGAAATCCAAATGCGCACGATCCTGCAGCACGCCTGGGCCAACATGAACCACGACACCGGCTACAAGAGCGGCGTGGAAGTCCCGACCCGCTACCTGCGCAACCTGGGCCGCCTCGCCGGCATGCTGGAACTCGTCGACGAACAGTTCAGCCTCATCCGCAGGGAGCTTACCGACTACAGGCGCCGCGTGCAGGCCCTCGTGGCCTCCGGCAACCTCGGGGAGGTACCGCTCGACGGCGACACCTTCCGCAGTTTCCTCGAACTCCACCCGTTCGACAACCTCAACCGCCGCATCGCATCAGTCAACCAGGCGGAAATCCACGAGGTCTCGCTTATGCCGTACCTGGCGGTTTTCAAGAAACTCGGCTGCAAGACGCTCGGCGACGTGGTCAAGATGATACGCCAGTACTCCGAGGGCGCATACCAGCTTGCCTGCTACCAGATCGGCCTCACGGACCTGGACATCATATCCTCGTCCCTCGGCCCGCAGAACATCTGCATAGCATACATCCTCAAACTGGGCGGCGGCAAGGCCGGGATACGCTTCATGTTCGATGAGCTCAACGGCCCTTCCGAGGGCAACGAAGCCATGGCAGAGATGCTTGTCGAACAGGCCGCAGACCTACCATTCATGAACCAGAAATAACCTATGGCCAACAACCCCCTGGACACACAGTTGCTGGACCGCGCCATAATATTCGCGGTCAAGGCCCACGCAGGCACCGAGAGGCGCGGCAAGGGCTTCCCCTACATCGTACACCCTATGGAGGCGATGGAAATCGTAGCCACGATGACCTCCGACCAGGAACTTCTGGCCGCAGCCGCACTCCACGACACCGTGGAGGACACCAGCGTCACCGTAGAGCAGCTCAGCGCCGAATTCGGCCCCCGCGTCGCCCACCTTGTAGAGGAGGAAAGCGACAGGTTCATAGAGGGCGTGAGCGAAACCGACAGCTGGCACGACCGCAAGCAGGCGGCCATAGACCGGATAGCGGCCGCCTCCAGGGACGCCAAGATAGTAGCCCTGGGCGACAAGCTGTCCAACATGAGGGCCATAGCGCGCGACTACGCCGTCATCGGGGACAGGCTGTGGAGCATCTTCCACGCCCCAGACCCGTCCGACCACGAATGGCACTACCGCGGACTCGCCGACTCCCTGCGCGAGCTGGAGGACACGCCCGCATTCCAGGAATTCCAATCTCTAATCGATAAAGTATTCGGCAATGGAAGCAATTAAGATATCACTCGACGACTACGTCCTTTCGGGCGGCGGCGCCAACGGCGAAAGCTACGACCACCGCACCGACCCGTCGGTCATGCTCAAACTCTACTTCCCCGGAAAGATCCAGCAGCCCCTGGACGAGATGAACCTTGCCCGCAAGGTTTACGCCACAGGCATCCCCACACCGGAGCCCGGTGACTATGTGGTTACGGAAGACGGCCGCTACGGCATCCGTTTCCACCGCATCGTCGGCAAGAAATCCTACGCCCGCGCCATCGGGGACGACCCGTCAAGGGTCGCAGAGTATGCAGCGCAGTTCGCCGAAATGTGCATCAGGCTGCACTCCACGCACGTCAGCACCACCGATTTCGAGAATGTCAAGGACCGCTACTACCGCCTGCTGGAGGAGAATCCCTTCTTCACTCCCGCAGAGAAGGACAAGCTGGGCAAATTCATCTCGGACGTCCCCGATGAAGACACCGCAATACACGGCGACCTCCAGTTCGGCAACGCCATCTTCACCGGAGACAAGCGTTATTTCATAGACCTCGGCGACTTCTGCTACGGCAACCACCTGTTCGACGTAGCAATGGTCTACGTGTGCTCATGCCTGAGCGACGCCGCCTTCATCGAAGAGGCCTTCCACATGCCCAAACCAGTAGCGGAAGAGTTCTGGGCCCACTTCGCCCGCGGGTATTTCGGCACTGACCGCCCGCTTTCCGCCATCAATGAAGAAATAGCCCCCTTCGCAGGGCTCAAGACACTTATCATCGAGCGCGACACCCGCCGGCCCATGCCCGAGTTCCGCGAATGCCTCCGTCCCATCCTATGAAAAGAAGAAAGTTAAAGGACAACCTGGCCGAACGGCGCTCTGCCAGGACAGCCTTCTGGGTGGTGATAGTCGCGGCGGTGACGCTCGAGGCCACCTCACTCATCCAGACCTACTACGCGCAGAAAAACATCAAGGAGCAGGCCGGTTTGCGCGCCCAGACCCAGTTGGAATACACCCGCCTGAACATCCTGGACATCATCGACCAGGCGGAAAGCGCAGTCCGCAACAGCATCTGGATTGCCCAGTGGTGCCTCCAGTTCCAGGACAGCCTCTCACGTGTGACTTACCGTGTGGTGAATGACAATCCGGTCGTGATGGGCTCCACCGTGGCTCTCATGCCCGGCTTCAGCAAACGGTACCCGCTGTTCGCCCCCTACACGTGCCGCGTGGGAGATTCCCTTGCGCTGCGTTCACTCGCCACGGAGGAGTACGACTACCCTTCCCAGGAATGGTTCACCGAGCCTGTTAAACAGGACGCCGGCTACTGGTCCGAGCCATACATCGACACCGGCGGCGGCGATGTGCTTATGACAACTTACTCCGTCCCCATCAAGGACAGACAGGACAGGACGGCCGCAGTGCTTACGGCGGACATAGCCCTCGACTGGCTGATAGACATGATCGGCGACATCAAGATCTATCCCCACGCCACCACCGTGATGATCAGCCGGAGCGGCCAGTTCATGATGAGCCGAGACCGCGAGATGATGCGGTCCACGCTCATAGACATAGTGAACAGCATGCGGGACCACAGGGATTTCCAGAAGCTCGACCATGCCATGAAGGCCGGCCAGACCGGCAGCACCACCATCAAATACGACGGCGACGAATATCATGTATTCTACGCTCCCATAGTGAAGACCGGCTGGGCCATGTGCATCATAGTACCCTCCGAAGACATCTACGGCAGCATCCGCCGGATGGGTCTGTGGGTGCTCCTCTTCCAGGTCCTCGGCCTGGCGCTGCTCATCCTCATCCTCAACACCTACTTCAAGAACCAGAAGAAATTCAACGCCCTCAACGAGAAGAAGGAAAGGCTCCAGGGCGAACTCCGCATCGCGAGCAACATCCAGATGTCGATGGTCCCCAAGACCTTCCCTCCGTTCCCCGACCGCCACGACCTCGACCTCTCGGCCTCCATCGTCCCAGCGAAGGAAGTCGGCGGCGACCTGTACGACTTCTACATCCGCGACGAGCGCCTCTTCTTCTGCATCGGCGACGTGAGCGGCAAGGGCGTACCGGCATCCCTCGTGATGGCCATCACCAGGACGCTGTTCCGGAATGTCTCTTCGCTCCAGAACAGCCCCATGAAGATAGTCACCGCGATGAACGACAGCATGTCGGAGATGAACGAGAGCAACATGTTCGTAACCTTCTTCTGCGGCGTACTTGACCTTCACAACGGCAAGATGCACTACTGCAACGCCGGGCATAACGCACCGCTCATTCTTACCGACGACATCCAGTTCCTGCCAGTGGAGCCCAACCTTCCGCTGGGAATAATGAAGGGCATGCCGTTCGTCGAGCAGGAAGTGCAGCTCAATTACGACGACGCCATATTCCTGTACACCGACGGTCTCACGGAAGCGGAGAACATCAACCACGAACTCTTCGGAGAGGAAAGGATGAAAGAGGTCCTTCACGAACGCCGCAGCGCCCAGGGACACATGGAGGCCGTCCAGGCGGCAGTCTCCGAATTCGTCGGCGACGCCCCCCAGAGCGACGACCTCACGATGCTCTTCCTCCACTACATCAGGCCGGGCGAAGAAGGGAGCAGCGAACGCCACCTCACCCTCCACAACGACATCAACCAGATTCCCCAGCTGGCTACGCTCATAGAGTCCATCGCCAGGGAGAAGCAGCTTGACCAGGCGCTGGCGATGAGCCTCAACCTCGCACTGGAAGAGGCCGTGACCAATGTCATCCTGTACGCCTATCCTCCCAAGATCGACGGCACCGTGGACATCGACGCAACCATACGCAAGGATTCGCTCCAGTTCGTGATAACCGACAAGGGCAGCCCCTTCGATCCCACCGTTGTCCCCGAGGCCGACACCACCCTGGGCGTGGAAGACAGGCCCATCGGCGGTCTCGGCATTTATCTTGTACGTAAACTGATGGATTCCGTGGAATACGAATACACGGACGGCAAAAACATACTCACGCTAACCAAGAAATTATAATAATGGAAGTCTTTATCAACGAAGAAGCCAATGCGACCGTCGCCAGACTCGTCGGCCGCCTGGACACAGCCGTTTCACAGGACGTGTCCTCAGCACTTCAGCCCCTGATGGACGCCGCATCCGGCACCGTCATACTCGACTGTTCCCAGATGAGTTACATCTCCAGTTCCGGACTCCGGATATTCCTCGGCATAAGGAAAGAAGCGGCCGCCAAGGGCGGGCGCGTCATCGTCCGCAACCTGCCGGACACCATCCGCCAGGTCTTCATGATGACCGGATTCCTCAACCTGTTCGAAATCCAATAAGGGAAACGAAAGAAAAACCGCTTTGCTGTACTAGCGAAGCGGTTTTGCGTAATGGGTCTCTTCCTTCGGAGCCTTGACGGACTCCGGGTGAACGGCCGCGGCCGGCTGTTTCTTTATCGACGAATACACGATGAAGAAAATGCCCAGAAGGATGAAAGGAATGGAGAGCATCTGGCCGATGTTGATGGTGGTGAAGCCGAGGTCGAAGAAGATCTTCGCCTCCTTGACGTACTCGATGGCGAAGCGCATTCCGAAGCACACCACGAGGAAGAGGCCGACGAGGAATCCCCTGTTGAGCTTGCTGAGCTTGAACTTATAGAGCCACAGCATGACGCAGCCAAGCACAAAATAGGTAATGGACTCGTACATCTGCGTGGGGTGGCGGGGCTCGGTCTCACCGCGGAGCTCGAAGATCACGCCCCAGGGGGCGTCGGTCACGGGGCCGTAGATTTCCGAATTGAACAGGTTGCCAAGGCGGATGAGCGCTCCGGTGAAGGCCACGGCGATGGCAAGGTGGTCGATAAGCCAGATGTAATCGAAGTCGTTCTTCTTGCCGTAATGTGCGGTGAACCACCACATTCCGAGGAACAGCGCAATGGTGCCGCCGTGGCTGGCAAGGCCGCCCTTCCACGGCATGAAAATCTCAAGGAAGCCATCCCAGGAGCCGAAATAATAATCGGGCTGATAGAAGATGCAATGGCCAAGGCGGGCGCCGACTATTGTCGCTATGAGAAGCGTATAGAGCAGAGGGTCGAGCAGCTTTTCGGATATGCCCTCCCTGCGGAAAAACCACCTGAAAAGGTACCAGCCGATAACGAATCCGGCCACGAAAAGAAGGGAGTACCAGCGCAAGCCGAAGCTTCCTATGTGAATGAGCACGGGGTCTACGTGCCAGTTGATTGCGAGAAGATCCATAACAATATTTTAAGCCTTCAAAGATAGTCCAATCCGGCCGTTTTTCCAAATGCGTTCAGGTATAATTTTTGCAGCAGAACGCGCCCGTTACATATAAAATGAAAAAGACGATTTTTACCCTGATATTCACATCCCTGCTCGCCATTCAGGCACAGGCGCAGGACGGCCCCAGGGCCATTACGCTGGACGAGGCCATTCAGATAGCCATCAGCGAAAACGCATCCGTCAAAGTCGCGGACCTCGAGATTGAGCGCACAGGCTACGCCCGCAAAGGCACCTACGCCTCCCTGTTCCCCAAGATCGACGGCAGCGGTTCCTACCAGCGCACCATCAAGAAACAGGTCATGTACATGGACTTCAATCTCGGCGGAGCCGGGCTTCCCGGCGGCAGCTCCGAGGAAGAGGGCGGCAAAGGCGGCGGCTCCAACGGCATCGAGATGGGCCGCTGGAACACCTGGTCCGCCGGCGTGAGCGCCAGCCTGCCCCTGGTGAACGCCCAGCTGTGGCAGAGCCTGCGGATCAGCGACCAGGACGTCGAACTCGCCGTAGAAAAAGCCCGTTCCTCCCGCCTGGAGACCGTCACCCAGGTCAAAAAGGCCTACTACACGGTGCTCCTTGCAAAGGAGGCCTTCGAGGTCTACAAGTCGGTGTACGAGAACGCCCTCGACAACCTTCAGTTAACAGAAAAGAAATACAACGCCCAGCGCGCCTCCGAGCTCGACCTTACCCGCGCCAAGACCAACCTGGCCAACGCCATCCCCAACGTCGTGGACTCCGAGAATTCGGTCCAGCTCGGTCTCTGGCAGCTCAAGGCCGTCATGGGGGTCGACCTCGACACCGACATCGACGTCGCCGGTACCATCAGCGACTACGCGGCCGAACTGAGCGCCCCTCTGCCCGAGGGCCTCTCGCTGGAAGACAATTCCACCCTGCGCCAGCTCGCCATCCAGGCCGGGCAGCTCGCGGGCAACATCAAGCTCCAGCAGTACGCCAACATCCCCTCGCTGGCCCTCGCATTCTCCTACTCCCTGAACGCCATGGCCAACGACTATGTCTTCAAGGACTACCGCTGGTCTCCGTATTCATACGTGGGCCTCAGCCTCAGCATCCCCATCTTCAACGGCGGCAAGCGCTATTTCGCCATCCGCCAGGCCAAGGTACAGGCAGCACAGCTGGACATCCAGCGCGCCAACACCGAGCGCCAGCTCCAGATTGCCATACGCAGCAGTCTCTCCACCATGGGCACCGCCACCAGGAGCTACGCCTCCGCCAGCAGTGCCGTGGAGACCGCCGAGAAGGCATACGGCATCGCCAACCAGTCGTACGAGGTAGGCCGCAGCACGCTTACCGACCTGGGTGACGCCCAGCTCGCACTTACGCGCGCCAGGCTCGGCGTTTGCCAGGCGATCTTCAGCTACCTCAGCGCCAAATCCGACCTCGAGGGCACCCTCGGAGCCGATTTTCTCCCGGAAAAAAGATAACGATATATGAACAAGACAAGCATCCTCGCAGCCGCACTCCTGATCCTTGCCGGCTGCGCCAACCAGGGCGGACAAGCTTCGCAGAACGCCGCTCCCGCACCGGAGCAGGCAGCCAAACCCAAGGTATCCGTGGTGGAGGCCACCTATCAGAACGTCCCTCAGACTGCCCTGTATTCCTCGACCGTCCAGGCCAACGTAATCAACAACATAGCCCCGCAGAGCGGCGGCCGCATCCAGAAGCTCAACGCCGAGGTCGGCGACTTCGTCAGCAAGGGCCAGACCCTCGTGGAGATGGACCGCGTGCAGCTGGAGCAGGCCGAACTCAAGCTCCGCAACGATGAGACCGAACTCGAAAGGGTCCGCACCCTGCTCGCCCAGGGAGGCATCTCCCAGGCCGATTTCGAGCAGCTCGAACTCGCCTGCAACGTCAGCCGCAGCACCTACAAGAACCTCCTGGAGAACACCATACTGCGCAGCCCGGTCAGCGGCGTGATCACCGCCCGCAACTACGACCGCGGCGACATGTACACCATGGCCCAGCCCATCTACACAGTGCAGCAGATCACTCCGGTCAAGGTGCTGGTCGCCATATCCGAAACCGAATACACCAAGGTCAAGAAGGGCGACAAGGTGGTCCTCACCGCAGACGCCCTCCCCGGCAAGAGCTTCGAGGGCCGCGTAAGCCGCCTGCACCCCACGATGGACCCCGCCACCCATACGTTCAACGTGGAGGTCCAGGTCCCCAACACCAGGCGTGAGCTCCGCCCCGGAATGTACGTGCGTGCAAGCGTCGATTTCGGCGACAACCGCAGCATCGTGGTGCCCGACACCGCCATCCTCAAGATGCAGGGCTCCGGCACCCGCACGCTCTTCGTCATCAACGGCGAGGGCCTCTCGGAGGTCCGCATAGTGACGCTCGGACGCCACTGGGACGGCAATTACGAAATCCTCTCCGGCCTGCAGGAGGGCGAAAAGGTGGTCTATAAAGGCAACTCCACCCTCAAGGCTGGCGTCGAAGTGGAAATAGGATAAGCCATGAGCATCTACCGCACAGCCGTCAAGCATCCGGTGACGACCACCCTGGTCTTCATCGCCTTCATGATATTCGGCATCTACTCCCTCACGAACCTGAGCATCGCCCAGTTCCCGGAGTTCGATTCCAACGTCATAATGGTGATGTCGTCCTACAACGGGGCCAACGCCGCCGACATCGAGACCAACCTCACCAAGGTGCTCGAGAACTCCCTCAACGGAGTGGAGAACCTCAAGGAACTGTCCTCCCGTTCCCGCGAGAACGTTTCCATCCTTACGCTTACATTCGAATACGGGACCGACATAGAAGAAGCCACCAACGACGTCCGGGACAAGTTGGACATGGTCAATTCGGTGCTGCCCGACGGCGCATCCATGCCCGTCATCTTCAAGTTCAGCGCCGACGACATGCCCATCATGATCCTCACGGCAACGGCCCACGAGAGCATGCAGGGGCTCGACAAGATACTCGACGACCGCCTCGCAACTCCCCTCGCCCGCGTGCCGGGAGTCGGTACGGTGAGCGTGAGCGGCGCCCCCACGCGTGAGATCCAGGTCTATTGCGACCCCACGCGCCTGCAGGCCTACAACCTCACCATCGCAAGCATCGCGGGAGTCATTTCCTCCGAGAACCGCAACCTGCCGTCCGGCAACATCGACATCGGCTCCAACACCTACACCCTGCGCGTAGAGAAGGAGTTCAAGGACCCGTCCGAACTGCTCGACATCGTAGTGGGCTCGATGGGCGGAAGGCCCGTGTACCTGCGCGACGTCGCCACGGTACGCGACGGCAGCGAGGAACGGGAACAGGAGTCGTACACCAACGGCGAACGTTCCGCCCGCATCATCATCCAGAAGCAGTCCGGCGCCAATACGGTCAACGTCATCCGCGGCGTCAAGAAGCAGCTGGAGAAGATCAGGCCCAACCTTCCCGCCGACGTGGACGTCACCATACTGGTTGACGGCTCCACGGAAATCATCAACACCATCAAGACACTGCGCGACACCATCATCATCACCTTCCTGGTGGTCATGCTGGTGGTGTTCCTGTTCCTCGGCAACTTCCGTTCGACCCTCATCATCGTGCTCAGCATCCCCATCGCGCTGCTGGCGTCGCTGGTGTACCTCGTGATGTCCGGCAACACGCTGAACATCATCTCGATGTCCGCACTGGCCATAGCCATAGGCATGGTGGTGGACGACGCCATCGTGGTGCTGGAGAACGTCTCAACGCACCTGTCGCGAGGGGAACGGCCGTCGGAGGCAGCGGTACACGGCACCTCCGAGGTGGGCATCTCCGTCATCGCGTCTACCCTTACGATGCTTTGCGTGTTCCTGCCGCTTACGATGATCAAAGGCATGGCGGGCATCATGTTCCGCCAGCTCGGGTGGATCGTCAGCATCATCATGATAGTCTCCACCACGGCGGCCCTTACGCTCGTACCCATGCTGTGCTCGCGCCTTCTCAAGCCCAACGAGAGCCACGGGAAGGTCTACAACGCCATATTCGGGCCGGTCAACCGCTTCCTCGAGTGGATATCCCGCGGATACGGACACGTCATCCATTGGGCCACGGGGCGCCGCAGATGGGTCATCCTCGGATTCTTCGCGGTGTTCGTCGCCGTCGTGGTACTTCTGGGGCCGAGAGTCAAGACCGAATACTTCCCCCACAGCGACACCGACCGCATATCGGCCAACATCGAGCTGCCCATGGGAACGGCCCAGGACGTCACCCGCGAGTTCGCTTTCCGCCTGTACGACGATGTGGTGGCGGAAGTCCCGGAGGCCCAGAGGATCAACTTCACCTTCGGCCAGGCCGACAGCGACAACACCTTCGCAGCGATGCGCAGCAACGGTACGCACATCATTTCGATGAACGTCCGTATAGGAACGTCCAGCACGCGTGAGCGCACCAGCGCCGAGATCGCGGACGTCATCCGCGGCATCATGAAGCGTTACCCCGACATCCACCGCGCCATCGTATCCGAGGGCGGCGGCGGAATGGGAGGCGCATCCACGGTGAAGGTGGAGGTGTACGGATACAGTTTCGAGGAGACCGACCGCATAGCACGCGAACTCCGCGCAAAGATGTCCGAAGACCCGTCGTTCGCGCAGGTCACCCTCAGCCGCGACGAGTACACTCCCGAATACCAGATGGACTTCGACCGTACCAAACTGGCTCTCAACGGGCTCAATTCCACCACCGCGGGATCCGCCTTCAGCGCTGCCATGAGCGGCACGCTGGCGTCGTTCTACCGCGAGGACGGCGAGGAATACAACATCCGTGTACGTTACGCTCCCGAGTTCCGTACGAGCATAGAGGACATGGAGAACATCACGGTGACGGGGCCCCAGGGGCAGTCGATCCGCATGAAGGAACTCGGCCGCATCGTTGAGACCCAGGTGCCTCCCACCATCGAGCGCAAGGACCGCGAAAGGCTGATTACCATCAACGGCATCGTCGGGCGCGGAGCCGCGCTGTCGGAAGCCGTGGAAGCCGCCCAGAGGGCCATAGACGCCACGGAGATCCCGCCGGAACTGGCGGTGCAGATCGCCGGCGACTACGAGGACCAGCAGGACATGTTCAAGGACCTTCTGGTGCTCATCATCCTTATCATCGTGCTGGTGTATATGGTGATGGCGTCGCAGTTCGAGTCGTTCATGAGCCCGTTCGTCATCATGTTCAGCCTGCCGTTCGCCGCCGTGGGCGTGCTGCTCGGATTCTGGCTGTCCGGAGTCAATCTGGGAATGATGTCGCTGGTGGGTATCATCATCCTGCTGGGTATAGTCGTGAAGAACGGTATCGTGCTGATAGACTATACCATACTGCTTCGTGAGCGCGGGCTCGGCGTGCGCAATGCCGTCACCACCGCGGCACGCAGCCGTCTGCGTCCTATCCTTATGACCACGCTCACCACGGTGCTGGGCCTCCTGCCCATGGCCGTCGGCACGGGCGAGGGCTCCGAGATGTGGAAGTCACTGGGCGTTACGGTGTGCTGGGGCCTTTCGGTCTCCACGCTGGTGACGCTGGTGCTCATCCCCACCGTGTACTGCGCGATTTGCGTGAGGCAGGAAAACCGTAAGAAAAAGAAAGAGGCCAGAGTATGAAAGCTATTTTTATAAGTTACAATCAGGCATACAACGAGGAAATCGTACAGGTGCTTGAGAGCGTCCGCCAGAGGGGGTACACCCAGTGGCAGGACATCCAGGGCAAGGGCGGGTTCAACGGCATCCCGCACCTTGGCGACCATGCCTGGCCGGAGCAGAACCACGCCATCCTTACCATGGTCCCGGATGAAAAGGTCCGGCCCATACTTGACGCTCTGCGCGTAAAGGATGAGGCCTCTCCGGACCTCGGTCTGCGGGCGTTTGTATGGAATATCGAAAGTTATTATTAAATTTGCGGATATGGAAAAAGTAATTACTTCTGTCAATATTGAGGAATTCCTGGCGGAGCCGGGACTTCTCGTCATAGATTTCTGGGCCGTCTGGTGCGGTCCGTGCCGCATGCTGTCACCCATAGTGGACGAGCTGGCCTCCGAGTTCGAGGGCCGCGCCACCGTCGCCAAGTGCAACGTGGATGACTGTGAAGACGTTGCAATACGTTTCGGCGTACGCAACATCCCTACGCTTGTATTCATCAAGAACGGTGAGGTCGTCGACCGTACCGTCGGCGTACTTCCCAAACCGGACCTCAAGGCACGCATCGAGGCGGCGCTATGACGGTCCTGTTCTATTGTTCGGCTAACGAGGCAATAGCACCCCAATACAACGACGCGGCCCGCAGCATCGTGCGTGCGGCCGCGGCGCGTGGTTACCGGATTGTTTCCGGCGGCACCGTAAAGGGTACTATGCGGGTGGTAAGCGAGGAGGCCCTGGCCTGTGGCGCCTATACCAAAGGCGTACTTCCGCGGTTCATGATGCCCCTGGTCTATCCCGGGCTCACCGAGACGGTCTGGACGGACACCATGGACGAGCGCAAGGCCGCCATGCTGAAGGACGCAGACCTTGTGGTCGCCCTTCCCGGAGGCATCGGCACGATGGACGAACTGTTCGGCACCATGGTCCAATACAAACTCGGCCAGTTCCGCGGACGCATCGCCGCCCTCAACATAGAGGGCTTTTACGACCCGCTTGCCGCGCTCCTGGACCATTTCGTCGCCACCGGTATGCTCACGCCCCGCGACCGCGCAATCCTCAAAATGCCCGCAACCGTAGAAGAACTGGAGGAACTGCTTTGAACCGCGAGAGTATCATATCCCTGCTCGGAAGCAACTGGACGGCCTGCCAGAGGCTGATCCGGGAGTCCCTGCAGTCTGATATTCCCCTGCTGGAGAAGGTCAACTCCGACCTCCTTTCCAACGGCGGCAAGCAGATCCGCCCCATGCTCTCGCTCCTCGTCTCCGGCGCCCTGGGGCACCCGGGCGAGGAGAGCGCCGTCTTCGCGGCGGCCACGGAGCTCATACACAACGCCACCCTCTTCCACGACGACGTTGCCGACTGCAGCAGCCTGCGCCGTGGCAAGCCCACGCTCAGCGCGGTTGTCGGCCCTTCCGCTGCAGTCCTTGTCGGCGATTTCTGGCTCTCGCGGGCCGTATGCCTGGTAACGTCCAGGCCCCATCAGCAGGAGGCCATCGAGCTGTTCTCCAAGACTCTGTCCGACCTGGCCGAGGGCGAGATGCTCCAGCTTCAGATGGCATCCGACGCGGGCACTACCGAGCAGGACTACCGCCGCATCATCTACTGCAAGACGGCCTCCCTGTTCGAGACCGCCTGCCGTCTTGCGGCCGTTTCGACAGATGCCCCTCAGGCCCTTGTCGACGCCGCCGGCAAGTACGGCGCCGCCGTCGGCATAGCTTTCCAGATACGGGACGACATCTTCGATTACCAGCAGGGAGAGATCGGCAAGCCCGTCGGGCTCGACCTCCGCGAGCAGAAGATCACCCTGCCGCTTCTGGGAGCCCTCGCCGGCCAGCCGGAAGACGTCCAGCAGCGCATACGGGAGCAGGTGCGGCAGATTCCCGACCGGCCCGAATACTGCGGGCAGATAAGCCGCTTCGTCATTGAACACGGCGGAGTGGAATACGCCTCCCGCCGCCTTGACGACTACATCGCAGAGGCAGAATCGGCGCTGGCGGCATTCCCGGCATCGCCATACAGGGACGCCCTTACCGAACTTGCACGCTATAACGCAGTCAGGACAAAATGAGATTCGCTGACATAAACGGCAACGCAGACACCCTGAGGGCACTTTCCGGGATGATCCAGTCCGGAAGGATTCCCCACGCGCTGATGTTCATCGAGCCCGACGGCGGCCCGGCGTTCAGCATCGCCATGGCATATCTCCAGATGCTCTACTGCCAGCAGCGCACCGCCGGCGACTCCTGCGGCGCCTGCCCGTCCTGCAACCGCGTCAGCAAGCTCATACACCCCGACATCCACTTCGTCTTCCCCACCACCTCCCCGCAGACTTCGGTGTCGCTGATGCCCCAGTTCCGCACCCTTGCCACGGAGAACCCCCGTTTCACCGAGGCCGAACTCGGCGCAGCGCTTGGCATCGACAGCAAGTCGTCGCTCATAGCGGTGGCGGAGGCCCGCGAAGTGCTGTCGCAGCTGTCCCTGAGCGCACTGGAGGGCGGATGGCGCTCCGTCGTCATATTCCTTCCGGAAAAGATGAACCAGGAGGCCGCCAACCGCCTGCTGAAGGCCATCGAGGAGCCGGAGCCGCAGACCCAGTTCATACTCATCACCCACTCTCCGGAGAAGGTCCTGCAGACCATCGCCTCCCGTTGCCAGCGCATACAGCTCGGCGCGCCCGCGAAGGCCCCGGAGTTCGACCGTCCGGAACTTCTGGACGGACTGATGGACGCCATCGTCCGCAAAGACCTGTTCGATGCCCTCGAGGCCGGAGAGCAGCTCGCCGCCCTGCCGTCCAGGGAAAGCGCCAAGGCCTTCTGCCGTTACGCCTCGGACGCCATGCGCAACGTATTCCTCGCCCAGCAGGGCCTCGGCCTGCAGCAGACCGCCTCCGGCAATGCCGCCGCCTGGGCTTCCAGGCTCCCCAGATCCTTCGCCAGGAACGCACTGGGGGCGCTGGATGCCGCATACCGGCTGGTGGAGCGCAACGTCAACATGAAGATCATTTTCGCCGACCTGGCGAACAAACTATACCGCATCAATGGATAACGAAACCATACAGTACGACTGCTTCCGGGGTTGCTCGGTGGTCAAGGGAGAAGAAGAGGACGACCTGCGTTACCGCGCCGGCTGCTGCAAGCTGTCCGACCGCAACATCCTCAAGGGAATCGAAGACGGCACCTGCCCCGACATCTTCGAGGTACGCTTCAAGAACACCCGCAAGGGCTTCTACATCAACGATTCCGGCCAGAACGTCGCAATCGGCGATTTCGTCATAGTGGAGGCCGCCAACGGCTACGACCTCGGCATAGTCACGCTCGCCGGTCCCATCGTCACGCGCCAGATGGCCTGCAAGGGCACGGTCCGCGAGAGCACCGAGTTCCGCAAGATCTACCGCAAGGCCAAACCGCTCGACATCCAGAAATGGCAGGCCGCCATCGCACGCGAGCACGAGACCATGATCAAGGCCCGCAAGATTGCCGCGGAACTGGGACTGGAGATGAAGATAGGCGACGTGGAATTCCAGGGCGACGGCACCAAGGCCATCTTCTACTACATCGCCGACGGCCGCGTCGATTTCCGCCAGCTCATCAAGGTCTTCGCCGAAGAGTTCCGTATCCGCATCGAAATGAAGCAGATAGGCGCGCGCCAGGAGGCAGGCCTGATAGGAGGCCTGGGCGTCTGCGGCCGCGAACTCTGCTGCGCCAACTACATCACGTCGTTCCAGAGCATTTCCACCTCCGCAGCCCGCTGCCAGGACCTTTCGCTCAATCCGCAGAAGCTCGCAGGCCAGTGCGGCAAGCTCAAATGCTGCCTCAACTATGAGGTGGCCACCTATATGGACGCCCAGTCCCGCATCCCCAAGGTGCAGGGGCCCCTTGAGTTCGAGGACGGCCTGGCCTGGCTCCGCAAGACCGACATCCTACGGGAGATAATGTACTTCTCGTACGACAGGAACTCCGACGCCGACCTCTACGCGCTCGACGCCGCCGAGGTCCGGGAAATCCAGGAAATGAACCGCAACGGCGAGAAGCCCGAGTCCCTGAAGACCGAACCGGAGCCCGTCATGCCCGAATTCGTCACCGCAGTGGGCGACGACAGCATCTCCCGTTTCGACGCTCCCAAGCGCAAGCGCAAACGCTCCAAGGGGCGCAAGCAGAAGGAAGGCGCACCTGCAGCGCAGGCCGCCGCAGAAGGAGCGGAGCATCAGGAGGAACGGAAGGCCGAACGGCAGGGCGAACGCCAGGGACGTGACCGCCGGCGCCAGCGTCCGAACCGCCGCAAGGGCGGCAAGGAAGATGCCTAAGGGCCTCCTGGCACTGATTGCATTTGCGGTCCTCGCCGTCGGGTGCCGGGAGCCGCAGTCCCGGGAGTACTTTGTCCGGTCCGACCGCAGCGGAGAATACAGCTTCGAGCTCAGCCTTACCGACTCCCTCTCAGCTTACGACGTATCATTCTATACGGCCATCGACAAGCCGCTTTTCCGCCGGGACACCCTTGTGAGTTTCCCCATGCAAGTGGTATGGCGCTCCCCTTCCGGCCGTTATTTCTCGGAGACCGTCTATTATCCCGTTGCCGAGACCAGGGTCCTGTACCGCAGCGGCCTCGTGCCCTCGGAATACGGCACCTGGAGCATCTCCGTCACGCTTCCGGAGGAGCCTCCGCGCCTGCGGGGCCTCGGAATCATCTGCGGGAAAAAATAAAAAAACCGGGCAGCTGGGCTGTCCGGTTTTCAGTTCGACGTAATTGGATTAGTCGTTGAGTGAGAAGCGCTTGAAGGCGACGACCTTGGCCTCTTTGTCCTCCTTTGCGATAGCGTCCTTGACGCTGATCTTGTCGTCGGACATCTGGTACTCCTGCTCCTCGAGGGTCATTTCCTTGAGGAACTTCTGTACACGGCCGTTGGCGATGTTCTCGATCATCACGGGGTTGAGGGAAGCTGCCTTCTCCTCACCGACGGTCTTGATGATCTCGCGTGCCTGTGCAGCCTGGTCGGGGGTGAGCCAGCCCTTTGCAGTGTTGGACTCGATGTGGTCCTCGCTGTCGCAGTGGGCGGGGTTGATGCCGACCTTCTTGAGAGCTGCGTCGATGGCCTTCTGAACCATCTCGTCCTTGGTCTTCTGGACTGCCACGGCCTTCTCGTTGTCGAGGACGCTCTGAGGGCAGTCGGCGATGCCGATGGATACGGGGTTCATGGAAGCGACCTGCATGACGATACCCTTTGCGAGGGCCTCGCTGACGGGCTTGTTGAAGCCTACGAGAGCGCCGAGCTTGCCGTTGATCTTGTGGATGTACTCGACCACGAAGGGAGCCTCCACGAGAGCGTAGCCGACGAGGACGTGCTTCTCACCGGTCTTGCCGGTCTGGGCCTCGACGGCCTCGGCCACGGTGTAACCGTCCGCCATCTTGCAGGCCTTGAGGCCTTCGAGATCTGCGGGGCAGTTGGCGATTGCGACGTCTGCGATAGCCTCTGCGAGGTTCTGGAAGTCGGAATTGCGGGAGACGAAGTCGGTCTCGCAGCCGAGGCATACGAGGATGCCCTTGCCGCCTTCGATGCGTGCCTTGACGGCACCCTCGGAGGTCTCGCGGTCTGCGCGCTTGGCGGCGACCATCTTGCCCTTCTCGCGGATGATTCCGATAGCCTTTTCGAAGTTGCCTTCAGCCTCTTCGAGGGCCTTCTTGCAATCCATCATACCGGCGGAAGTCATCTTGCGTAACTTCATTACGTCTGCTGCTGTAATAGCCATAGCTTTATCTCTTTAGAGTTGTTAATGGAACTTATTCTGCTTCTTTGGCCTCGGGCTCGGCTGCGGGAGCTGCTTCTGCTGCGGGGGCTGCTGCCTCTGCTGCGGGAGCCTCTTCCTCGGCCTTGGCACCCTTGCGGGCGCGGAGCTTGCGGGTTGCAGCCTTGGGGGCCTCTGCGGCCTCCTCTTCTGCGGGAGCCTCTTTGTCCTTCTCGAGCTTGCGCTCCTCAAGTCCTTCGGCGATGGCGGTGCAGAGGATGTTCATGATGCACTCGATGCTCTTTGCCGCGTCGTCGTTTGCCGGAATCACATAATCAATGGGTGTGGGATCGCAACAAGTATCAACCATTGCGAATACCGGAATGTTGAGGCGGTTGGCTTCCTTGACGGCGTTGGCCTCTTTCTGGATATCGATGACGAAAATCGCGGAAGGGAGGCGGCTCATGTCGCGGATGGAGCCGAGGTTCTTCTCGAGTTTGGCCCTCTGGCGGTCGACCTGGAGGCGCTCACGCTTTGCGAGCTTCTC
>CACZEU010000009.1 GCA_902780175.1 uncultured Bacteroidia bacterium | reverse complement strand
AAAGGAGAATATGCTTGCGAGCAGCAGTGCTGCAATTATGGCTATACGTTTCATGATTAATTGATTTTATTGATTATTTCCATCGGCCTCTCAGCTGTCTGCTCCGCTTTGGCGGCCATGTCCACACCGAGGGCCATTTTGTCCGATATTTTTTGGAATGTCGCCTCAACCTGGGCGTATGCAAGATAGGGATCGTCGAAAGTATCCTGGAGTTTGCCGGATCCATTGTGCTGAATAAGGACCATTGCGGCGAGGCCCGCGGCAACAGCGAAGGCGGCATAAGGTATCCACCGGACCGGAACGGTCTTGGGCTTAACGGTCTCTTTTGCAGCAATTGCAGCCTTGATACGGTCTTCCAGACCGGCGGGAATCGTTATATCCTCGCCGAGAGCAACCGTTTCCAGGTCTTCCTCCTGCAGTTTTTCTATGTCTTGTATCCTTTTCATACCATGTGTTTTATTTTTGTCCGGGCCTGCGAAAGCAGTACGCGGCAGGTGAGATAATTCATTCCGGTCCGTTCGGCTATCTCTTCGTAAGACAAGCCATCGACGGTCCGCAGGATGAGCACTTTTCGCTGCCGCTCGGGCAGGGCCTTGACAGCCTCCAGGACCTTGTTGAGACGCGTCCTGGCATCGAGGGTATCATCAGGAGCCGGAGAGAATCCGGTCTGGGGAAGTTCTTCGGGGAAACTCTCGTGCCCGGCCTTCCTTATCCTGTCTATACAAATATTCTTCAGAAGCCTGATTCCGTCGAGGCTGTCCCTGGATTCCCACAGCTTGAGATACAACTCCTGTACGGCATCTTCGGCCTCCACCCCGGATTCCAGCATATAGTAGGCAATCCGGTACAGTGCTTCGGCCAGCGGCAGATACTCTTTATGGAACAGGGATTCAGTCATCGGATGCAATCCTGGCAACGTCTTGCATGGAAACAGTACCTCTTAAGCAGATCAGAGCAGATTCAGACGGCGCATATAGGACAAAGTCGCTGACTTTGTCGGTGCGCTCGTCGTAAGAGCCATAGATTCTTACTTTTTCTCCTGAGTCGCTTGCCTCCAGCAGCATTTCAGAATCTGCAAGAGCGGCTGTCAGTTTGCTGACTATCAGGGCCTTGTCTTCATCTGAACAATCATCAAAACTGAAGATTGTAAGACCTTTGATACCTTTCATCAGACTGACGGCCTCCAGAACATCGGAATCGTCCTTGCCGGCTACCCGAGCGACACTTTTTATTGCGCCGGTCGCCAGGCGTCCCAATTTGAGATAATCGGCGCCTTCGTAGTGACGGCACTCGGAAATGGTCGTGGCAATTCGTGTCTTGTTCGCTGCCTCACCTTGCGTCCCCATGCAGGACAAACAAGGGAGGATAACACACAACAGTAGTACTAAACGTTTCATTTTCAAATTATTATTCAACTTGCCGCTTTGCGCGCTCTCTTGCGGCACATATAAATGACGGATTAGTTTGAATAATGTTAACGACTTTTTTACCTGCCGGGAATTCCGGCGACGAGGATGCCGAGGTAATTGCCTGCGGCCCTCAGGAATGCGAATATAAGATTTTTTATATATTTGCAAAAAATCAAAGTCATGAAAAGAGTATTCTCCCTCCCCCTGGCGGCTTTTGTGATTCTACTGTCGTCGACTTCCTGTTTTGGCCTTTTGGATACCGACAGCCCCGGCGGCTCCAAGAATTACGTAGACCTTGGTCTCAGCGTAAAATGGGCGACATGCAACCTGGGCGCAACATCTCCAGAGAAGGCCGGGAACTACTATGCGTGGGGCGAGACCAGCCCCAAGTCTGAATTCAGTTGGGACAGCTACAAGTGGACAAAGAAGATCAAAAGCACCTATGGCGATGAGATACTGGTCCGTTCAAAGTACAATTCCGCGAGCAATCTCGGTACAGTCGACAACAAGACCGTGCTCGACCCCGAAGATGACGCCGCACACGTCAAACTCGGTGGCAAATGGCGAATGCCCACCAAAGCGGAATTCCAGGAACTAATAGACAAATGCGAATGGACGCTGACCACACGTTCCGGCGTCAGCGGATTCGAGGTCAAGAGCAAATCGAACGGCAAAAGCATCTTCCTACCCTTCACCGGCTATTACGGCCCCGGAAAAACCCTCAACAACAAAGACCAGGGAAACCTTTGGGTATCCGAGATGGACGGAAACTCCAATTTTTCATGCTACTTCAAAAAAGGCACTCCCGGCAGCTGGTGGGGCATCTCGCGGGAATATGGCCTCGCCATCCGGCCGGTATGTGATTAGAGATATCGGCCGTTAAGTGAAAGTCTTTGATTAATAAGTGGTTATGCATAATAACCCGGGTCAATATGCACCAGGTTAAATTACATAAACCACTGCGCGATAGCCACTTACATTTCACGGCCGGACTGAGCAAGGAGGCAGGACCAAAGGCTTCGGAGTCGCGAAGCGACGACAGAAGGGGGAGCGCGCCAGCGCGTCGGGGGAACCCTTTCCCCCGTCCCCTGGGGGTGCAGGGGGATAATAGGAGCTGCTGCGCCGGCAGCAGCGTCCCGCCTCGGGCACAAAAAGGCCCGGCCGCAATGGCCGGGCCTGTGCCCGAGGCGGGACTCGAACCCGCACATCTTTAAGGGACAATGGATTTTGAGTCCATCGCGTCTACCATTCCGCCACTCGGGCTGCTTGGGGAAACGGACTGCAAAGATATCCATAAATTTATGAATTCGCAAACACCCGCCCGGCAATCTCCAATTTGAAATCCGAGCCGGAGCAATATTCGATTTGAATTGTTATATTTGCGAAGGATAATAATCTGCACCTCTATGATTTGCACCAGCATACAGAACAAGACTTACGGGGAGATTCTGGAAACGCTTCCAGCCCTGGAGATGGCGGAAATACGTCTGGACCGCTGTTCCCTTTCTGATGAACAGATCGAAGACCTTTTCGGCCAGACGGACATTCCCCTGGTGGCTGTCTGCCGCGTGCAGGGGGAAAGTGCCCAACCGAATCAGGAGGATGCCTGGGCTGAATCCGAACGCCTGCTGACCCTCGCCGTGCAGGCCGGCGCCCGTTATGCCGACCTTGAGATCGAGGCTCCGCCGGAGTTCAGCCGGCGCTTCCAGAAGCTCTGCCGGGAGTGCGGGACGACGCTCATCCGTTCGTACCACAATTTCATCGACACACCCGACGAAAAGGGCCTCCAGATGGCTCTGGCGCGGTGTTTCCGTTACGGAGCCGACATCGCGAAAATAGTCCCCACCTGCCGCAGCGAGGAGGACGCCCTCAGGATAGAAGCCCTCTACAGCGTAATCCTGGAGAACGTAGATTCGATGCAGGGCCGCCTGATCGCCTTCGGGATGGGCGCTGCCGGCAAAGACACCCGTATAGGATGCCTCCGCAGGGGCGCACCTTTCACCTACGCCGCCCTCAACCAGCAGGAGGCTGCGGCCCCCGGCCAACCCACAGCCGCAGAACTCGACAGTCTCATCTACGGCGACAGGAAACCCTGGATCCGCACCGGTCTCCGCATGCCTGCGTCAAAGAGTTTCGCCCAGCGGGCGATCATCGCCGCAGCACTGGCCGAAGGCACCTCGCACCTCTACGGCTACACCCCCTGCGAGGACAGCGAAGCCGCACTTCAGGTGGCGCGCTCCCTTGGCGCCAGGGTCGGCGAAGACAGCGGCACACTCGTCATCGACGGCATCGGCCCCATCAAGGAAAACCTTGGCCTGCAGTTGCTTAACGTAGGCGAATCGGGCCTGCTCGCACGTCTCTGCGTACCGGTGCTGTCCGCCATCAACGGCGGGCCGTTCGTGCTGGAAGGATACGGCACGCTTACCCATCGCCCCATGAACTCGGCGGCGTCCATCATGGCGGCGTTCGGCGTCCTCATCGGCAACATCGAGGACACCCCCGGCAAAGAAATCCACGTCCCCCTATCCGTCCGCGGCAGCCTCATTCCCGGCACTGCAGAGGTAAGCGGCGAAAGCGGTTCCCAGCTCATATCGGGCCTGCTGATGGCCCTCCCGCTGTGCTCCAAGGACAGTTCGCTCTACGTAACCGAGCCCCGCAGCATCCCCTACATGTACATAACGCTCGACGTCCTGCGCCACTTCGGCATCTCCACCCGCAGCGAGATGGAAGGCGACGCCGAGATGCTTGAAAACGAAGACTGGGGCGGCTGCACCGGCATCAGCTTCAGCATACGCGGGCCCCAGTGCTACCGCGCGGCAGACCTCACCCTGGAAAGCGACTGGAGCGCCGCCGCAGGTTTCCTTACGGCCGGAGCTATCTTCGGCAGCGCCGAAATCGACGGCATGGACATGAGTTCGATCCAGGCCGACATCGCCATAATCGACGTACTGCTGGAGGCAGGAGCCCTCGTCTCCCAGCTCGAAGGCGGTACCGTCTGCGTACGCAAGGCTCCGCTGGAGGCCTTCAGTTTCGACCTCAACCACGCGCCTGACCTCTTCCCCGTCGTGGCCGTCCTCGCCGCGTTCTGCGCCGGCGAGAGCCGCATCGCAGGGCTCGGGCGCCTCTCCGGCAAAGAGTCCGACCGCGCCACGGCGATACTTAACATGCTGCACCAGATGGGCGTAGAGTCCGAGGCCGACGGCGACACCCTCACCGTCCAGGGCGAAAGCCTCACCGGACGCCTGCTGAACGGACGCCTCCTCAAGGGCGGCAACTATACATCCAACCACGACCACCGCATGGCAATGGCCATCAGCGTCGCATCCCTCGGCGCCGACAGCCCCGTCGTCATCGACGATACCGCCTGCGTCGGCAAATCCTTCCCCGGATTCTACGAAGTTTTCACCAAATAATTTTTAAAGCGTATGAAAAAAATTCTTTTCCTCCTGTTTGCATTCACGCTCGTAGCAGCCTGCAACAGCCTCAACAGCCTTCCCAAACAGTTCACCGCCCTCGCCGACAAGGTGGAGAAAAAGGGCGAAACCTTCACCACTGAGCAGTGGGAGCAGATCGGCGACCAGCTTGAAGCTCTCACCGAGAAGTACAACGAGAACATCGACAAGTTCAACGCCGACCAGAAAAAGGAAATCAACACCGCCATCGGAAAGATCCAGGCAGGTATCTTAAAGGCCGGACTGAGTGAGGCCGCAGGCGCACTCGATGAAATCGTCGACGGAGCCAAGGGCTTCCTCGAAGGACTCACAGGCGATAAATCCGAGGACTGAACAAACCCGGACAAGCATTAAAAAAACGGCCCCCACGCAAGTGGGAGCCGTTTTTTAATATGGATATGCTTAGTTCGTGATCTTCACGGCTCCGGACATGTAATAGGATCCCAGAGGGCCGTCTATGCGGTATCTGGCAACTATCTTATGTCCCTTTGCAGCGGCTCTGGCTTCCTCGCTGGCCTCGGGATTCATCTTGATGGTGGCATAGGTTTCAGGGTCTACGATGAAAACATTTTCATCCACCCCGTCGAAATCGAATTCCGCCTCTTCGGAAAGCCTGAGTCCCAGGTCCATCTTGAAGACTTGCGCAGCGTCTTCCGCGGACATATACACCCCCTGATAGAGAACCACAGGGACAAGGCCGTCGAGATAAGTCCTGTAACCGGGCTCCGATTCATTCTCGGCGTTGTAGAACACGTTGTAAGGGAGGACAGATTCTTCCTCCGTATAATCAAGCCTACAGATTCCGTATGCATCATTGATTACGGGATTGCCTTCTGCATCGAGCTTTAACTTATACGGTGCGGCGACGGCCTCTATATCGTAACCACCTCCTACGGCATTGGGATAAAGCGTAGTAAAGGTGCTGGCCAGTTCGTTCTCGTAGTCGGTGTAAACCGTGATGACGGGAGGATAATAATCAGGATCACTGTAGAAGAGATCCCAGTCACAATTGTCCCAGTCATAGTCTTCCGTCGTATCATAATCCAGGAAATGATACAACTTAAGCTGTACACCGAAGGCGGTGCGTGCCTGATATGCCTGAAGGTCTTCCAGACTCCATACAGGAATGGTAAAAGTCTTGCTGACATCAACAGGATCCTCTGCCCGGAAAATGCCTGTGGCCGAGGACCAATCGTAAGGATCCCATCCCTTTATGTAATATCCATTCCCGTCTGAAAGGCCAATGTCGTACCTCGGCTTAAGGCCGCCGGCGATGAAGCTGGCGCTGACGATATTCCTGGGCTGGACCTTGAGGGTGATGTAACCCGTAGCGTTATCATAGGATACCACGTCGATGATATCCATACGGCAATCAATGTCCGGAGCGGCTCCGGCACGGGTCTGCAAAGAAATCACATTCATTTCTCCAATGATTGCATCGATACCGAACTCTTTGGCCAGATCTTTGTCGGATTTGCCGGAAGTGTCGTATCCATAAACCACCTCTAACAATTGCCTGATATCGCCAATTCCCTCCTTCAGCTGTGTCGCTACTTCTTGCGCATACTGAGCAGGGAGAATCTGATATGTAACGGTGGAAGGCAAATCCACGATGTAGGTATATTTGAGCTGGGAGCCGTCCTCCTCATTGTAAACGGGCTGGGTGACGGTACCGTAGTTCACGGTCATCTTGAGGTCGTCGTAATCGGGGACGTAAACGATGCTCTGGATACTGGAAAGGGCCTTGATGATTCTGTTTCCCTGGTTCTCCAGCTGAGTATAGATATCTTCAAAAAACTCGTTAAGCTGATCAATAAGAATATCCAAATAATCATCGACATAGGATACAGCATCTTCATAAGCCTTCTGCGCAGCGGCATCTATATAAGCCTGAAGGCCTTCTTCTCCTGCAAATTCCATGGAGGCAAGGACGTTGGTCACATTACCGGAGAGGGTGCCAAGGGTGGTGTCAAGCTCGCCGAGTTTGACGTCCAGACGGCTTTCCAGACCCTGAAGGGCCTTGCTGCTCTCCTCGCCGAGCTCTGAAAGCTTAGCCATTTTGCCCTGCGTGCTGTTCTGGAGGTCGATGAGGGACTGCCTCGTCGCAGCACACTTGCCATACTCAAGCACTGCAGTGCCGAGGAAACTGTCCCCGAGTTTGGACGCGATGTTCGTGAATGCGTCAATCTGGTCCTGAGGATTTGCATACCAGGGCTTTACAAAATCCGCCACATCGGCCAGTACGCTGTTTGTCTGGGCTGTGAGGTTCTTGTATTCGTCGAATGACTTGGCGTCGGCAGGAAGAGCGCTGAGCTTGCCCTTGAGGGTGTTTACCGTGTTCTCCATCTCGGACTTGGCGGCTGCGGCGTCCTCGCAGGCCTCCTTGCGTGCCTTGGCACGGGCGAGTTCTCCGGCGGCGGCGGCAAGGATGCTGTTTCCGACGGAAACCTTCGTGGCCTCATCCGGAGCAAGTTTATACCTGGCGGCCAGGGAAAGCATTTCCTTGATGAACAGCGGGTCGGCGCCCTTCATCGAGGCAAGGTTGTCCACGATGTTTGCAAGATTGTCGTTGTCGAGCCCGTCGAGTGAGAGGATGATGGAATTGAGCGAACTGAGGTATTCGCTGTTGCCGCCGAGCAGGTCGGCTGCAGCGGAGAGGGCCTCGGCCTGGGCCTTGGCGTCGGAGTTGATGATTGACACTTTCTCCGCATCAAGCGGGTTCTGGCAGGCGGAAAGGAGGGCTGTGCCTGCAAGAAGCAGAACGGAAACCGTACGGAACAATGATTTCATAGGCTAGAATTTTTTCGAAAGATAATCATTTATTTTCAAAAACGCGCCACTGCTCTTCCCAACAGGCAAGCAGCGAGGCCTTCTCAGCCTCCGGGAGGAACGCATATTCAATGCTGCCGCGGCACAATCCGCGCAGTTCTTCAAGCGAGAGGTCCCATCCCGCTGCAACGGCCAGATAGTCCCCCACAAGCACCGATTTCGCCTGATAAGCAGGGTCGTCCGAGCAGATGACCACCGGGATGCCGGCACGGCGGAAGCCGTCGGCCGGATGCCTGGCAAAATCGGTACAGTATCCCAATGCGGCGTTGCTTACCGGGCAGACCTCGAGGCAGATACCCTTGTCGAGCACTTCCTGCTGCAGTTCGGGATAACGGTAAAGGTTGAATCCGTGTCCCAGGCGGTCGATGCCGCAGCGCAGGGCGATCTCTATCTCGCGGTTCTCGCCCCGGAGGCTCTCTCCCGCGTGCAGGGTAAGCCGCAGGCCGGGATGCGAGGCCACTGTCTGCCGCACACGTTCCTCGTAGCGGGCAAGCGAATAACTGCGGTCCTCGTCGTTGACGATATCAATGGCCACGACGAGCGGGCGTCCGCCGTCCAGCACATTCTCCCGCACGTACATGGCATTGTCCATCAGTATGTCGAACTGGGGGTCCCAGACGTCGTTCTTGCCGCCGCAGGCCACCAGGCTCAGCATGAAGTGCGGATCCGTTTTGCGCACCTCCGTCAGTGCCGCCAGGAACGCCTTCCCGCGGGCCAGGGCGTCTTCCCTGCCGCCGAAGAAAGGCACGCGAAGCTCGAGGTACTCCACTCCGACGGAGTGATAATACAGCATCACGCGGGTGTAATAATCCTGGACCAGCGACGGCGTGGTGCAGATGGCGCCGCATTTGGTAAAGATGCCCTCGAACCAGTCCCAGACGTACGACCCGCGGGGTGCGCCGGCAACCGTCCATTCACGGCGGAAATCCTCCACCGTGAGGCCGTCGGCGAGGCATTCGGCCATGGTCCGGCTGCCGTACGGGGCACCAAGGCCGCTGTAGTGGATCTGCCACTGCGGGGTGATGACGAGTTCGGGGTGGTCGGCGAGGAACGCCACCTGTTCGGCCATCGGCAGGATGGCGTCGGCGTGGGCGTGGAGGTCTCCCCCCTTGGGCATGCGCCGCAGGAAATCGTACAGCGGCGTCTGATAGACCGCGGTGTCCCGAAGGAAGTCGATGCTTGTGCCGAACTCTTCCCGGAACGAGGCCTTGATGCTTTCGTATTGCTCTGCTACTCCCATTCTATGGTTGCTGAAGGTTTGGACGATATGTCATAGACGACGCGGTTGACGCCGTCGACTTTCTCGATTATGTCGTGCTGAACGCGGTCAAGCAGATCCCAGGGCAGATGGACGATCTGTGCCGTGACGGCGTCGGTGCTGATTACGGCACGCAGGGCGATGACGGCCTCGTAGGTGCGCCTGCCGTCGGTGATGCCGGTGGTCTTGACGGGTACGTAGATGGCAGCGGCCTGCCAGACCTTGTCGTACCAGCCCTCGGCACGCAGGGCGTCGATCCAGATCTTGTCAGCCTCCTGGAGCACGGCGATCTTTTCCGGGGTGAGTTCCCCGAGGCAGCGGACGCCGAGGCCGGGGCCGGGGAAGGGATGGCGGCCGAGGATGTAGGAGTCGAGCCCGAGCTCGGCACCGACCTGCCTTACCTCGTACTTATAAAGGTACTTGAGAGGTTCCACCAGGCCGAACTTGAGGTCCTCCGGGAGACCGCCGACGTTGTGGTGGCTCTTGACGACGCCCTTGTCGGAATGGGACTCGGCGATGTCGGGCCAGATGGTGCCCTGGGCGAGCCAGCGGGCGCCTTCCACCAGCCTGGCCTCCTCGGCGAAGACATCGATGAAGGTCTTGCCGATGGCCTTGCGCTTGAGTTCCGGGTCGGTGATGCCACGGCAGGCGGCGAAGAAACGGTCGGCGGCCCGGACGCCCTTGACGTTCAGGCCCTTGCCCTTGTAGTACTCGAGGACGTCCTCGAATTCGTGCTTGCGGAGAAGTCCGTGGTCGACGAAGATGCACTGGAGGCGGTCGCCTATGGCACGGTGCACCAGCATTGCGGTTACGGTGGAATCGACTCCACCGGAAAGTCCCAGGATAACGCGGTCGGCGCCTACCTGACGCTTGATTTCATCTACCTGCGATGCAACGAAAGCCGCAGGATCCAGTATTGTTCCGTCATGCATAATTGGGGGATGCTTTTGTTATTGTAACGTCGTGGGGATGGTTTTCGCGAAGGGAAGCGGGACTGATCTTGATGAATCGGGCACCGTGGAGAGCGTTGATGTCGGCCGCACCGACGTAGCCCATGCCTGAACGGAGGCCGCCGGCCAGCTGGAAGAGCACATCAGCTACAGGGCCCTTGCACGGCACGGCGGCGGATACGCCCTCGGGGACAAGCTTGCCGCCGCCCTTCTGGAAATAGCGGTCGGCGGAACCGGACTGCATGGCGTCTATCGAGCCCATGCCGCGGTAGGACTTCATGCGTTTGCCATTGACTTCTATGATATCACCGGGAGCCTCGTCTGTGCCGGCGAACATCGATCCGCACATCACGCAGTCGGCTCCTGCGGCGAGGGCCTTCACCACATCGCCGGAGTAACGCAGGCCGCCGTCGGCAATAACGGGGATGCCGTCAGCGGCCTCGACTACGTCAGCAATGGCAGTGAGCTGCGGGACGCCCACTCCGGCAACTATGCGGGTGGTGCAGATGGAACCGGGGCCGATGCCGACCTTGATGGCGTCGGCGCCTTCGGAGACCAGGAGCCGCGCAGCCTCGGCCGTGGCGATGTTGCCTACTACTACGTCAGTTTCGGGAAATTCAGCCTTGAGCTGCCTGAGGGCACTCACTACGCCCCTGGAGTGGCCGTGGGCGGAGTCGAGGACGATGGCGTCGGCACCCGCCTCAATCAGTTTCGACACCCTATCCAGGATGTCTGTGGTGATGCCGGCACCGGCTGCCACCCTGAGGCCGGCGGCCTTGACCCTGCGCACCTCGGCCGCCTGGGCCTCGGCGCTCATATTCTTGTGTATGACGCCGATGCCTCCTGCCGTGGCCATCGCGATGGCCATTGCGGACCCGGTTACGGTGTCCATGGCAGCGGAGACGAAGGGGATGTCCAGGCTGATGTTGCGGGAGAAGCGCGAACGGAGGGAGACGTCCTTGGGGAGGACCTCCGAATACGCGGGGACAAGAAGGACATCGTCGAAAGTGATGCCTTCTTTGAGTATCCGGTCTTCTAGTTTGGGCATTGCATTATAGAATTTATAATGCCCCCAAAGATAAGAAAATTATTTTATACCCCAGTCGGTTTTTTTGACGCTGGCCTCAACTTTTTCTTCGATGCGGTCGTCCAGGCCGGGGAAGAAATCGAAGCCCGTGAGGGTCTCGAGTTCATTGACGCTCATGCAGCAGTCCCTGAGCATGTAGCGTTCCTCGTCATTGTCCATCACGAAGGCGATGGCGCTGTAGGAACCGTCCGGGCGGCGCACCAGGAGGGCCTTGTAGAACGAATCGGGGACGACGACGTCGCGGTCGCCTATCCTGCCGTAGCGGTTCTTGCCGACGATGGGACCGGTGACGACCCAGACGCTGCCGTAACGCTTGGCCCAGCTGCGGACGCGCTTCTCGAGGTACTGCCAGTCGCCGGCGTTGAGGACTTCGTTCTGCGGGCAGATGTTGGTGAAATAGAAGGTCTCCGCCATGGTGTCGGAGGTGCTGAAGGCGGCGTCGGCGGCGGGCATCATGTGGCCCTTGGTCCAGCCGGAGCCGGAATAATCCTCACGCATGGCCTGGGTGACGCCGCGAAGGTCAGGGTCCATCCTGAACTCTATTCCGCCGCGTTCCCTGCGGCCTTCGGCCTCTTCGGCCGTAATTTCGTAGGCCACCCAGTCGGGGATGAGGGTCTTTGTGTTGTAGGAACTTATGTAGGCGTCGTGGCGGACTATGCGGCCGCCGGGGGCGGCGGGAATCTCGAGCCCTGCAGGGGCGTCGGCGGCGGTTTGGACGACGGCGGGCGCATCCGGATCGGCCTGGGGCAGCGCGGTATCGGATTTATCTGATGCGTACCAGACGATGGCTCCGGCAACTACGGCGACGCCGGCAACGGATTTCCAGAACTTGTTCTTCATATTATTCGACAGGATGGGTGAATACGAAACGGGCGCCTCCGGTATAGGATGTATCCAGGTAAACCTTTCCGCCCATCTTTTCGGATATCTCCCGGCAGATGGAGAGGCCAAGGCCGGTGCCCTGGACATATTCGTTGAGTTTCGTGAAACGGGTGAATATCGCTTCCGCCTTGTCTGCAGGCACTCCGGGGCCGGTATCCTCAACGAAGAAGGTCACGCTGCCGGGAGTCTCGGAGAGGTTGTAGCCGAGGCGGATTTCCCCTTTGGAGGTATGCTTGCAGGCATTGGTAAGCAGGTTGGTGAGGATCTGCTGGACACGGCGCGGGTCGGCGCGGAACACGAAGGATTCCTCCTTTTCGGGGAGGAAGTGCAGCTGGACCCCGGGCTGCAGGCGGTGCTCGGAGCTGCTTATGGCCTCGCGGCAGGTTGCATTGCAGTCGCAGTCTTCGACGATGATGCTGTAGTTGCCGGAGTCCATCGCGGATGCGTTGAGGATATCGTCCAGAAGCATCGTCAGCATCTTGGTGTTGTTGATGATATGCGACGAGAATTCATCCTTCTCCTCCGGGGGGAACGTGCCGTCGGGCAGGCTGAGCAACTGGCTGAATCCAACGATGGCGTTGAGGGGCGTACGCACCTCGTGGCTCATGTTCTGGACGAAACGGGTCTTGGCCTCGTCCGCCGCTCTGGCGCGCTCGTTGGCCTGCGTGAGTTCGGCAATCATACGTTCGTCCTTCGCCCTCTGCCTGTGCAGGTGGCGGATCCGGACAATCATGGAAATGATGGCGGCGATGAAGACAAGGAGCAGCAGGGCGGCCAGGGAAAAGGAAACGATACGCACCTGCCTGGACTTTTGCGCCAGGTCTTTTGCGAGCACGGTGTTGCCGTAGCGGGCTTCCATCTCGGTGAGCTGCATGTCGAGCAGCTGCGAGAAATCCCTGTTCTTGGAGTCCAGACAGTAATCCTTCATCGGCTCGGCGACGTCGTGCCGGCCCATTTTCTCAGCGACTTTGGCAATGGTGCGGGCGTCCTGCACGGGGAGGCTGTAGAGGCGGCCGTCGGTGGGGGTAAGCGTCCCGGCAAACAGGTCGTCAAGGATATTGAGGACAGGGCCGGCATAGCGCGAAGTGCTGCCCCTGTATGGAGACGCGCGGAAAACGTCACGCCATTTTTCGTACTCCTTACGATTCAGGTTCAGGGCGCCGACCTTTGCTGATTCATACGCCAGGCGGAGCGAGTCGGTAGGGGTCTTGGCTTCCGACCATGCACGCCGGATGAAAAGGCGGAGGGAATCGCTGCGGGGCGGATATGTATTGGCAAAATCGATATATGCCGCGGCAAGGGACTGGCGCTTGACCGTCGGATCGTCCGTCGCTTCGTACAGATCAAGCATCTTTTTGAGATACTTGCGCTGCGTGCCGCGGTCTCCGTAATTCCCGTAAATCGCGGCCATCTCCCTGGCGGAGGCCCATTTGCCATAATCGTCATCCTGCTCTGCCGCAATGGCCTGCATCTCGTTTATGAGCTCAAGGGTCTTTAGGTGCTGTTGTTTGTTGAAGAAATAGTTCTTGGCGAACTCGTATGACTGATAGAAATACTGCTTGTAGCCCATCCGAAGCGATATGTCCTTGAGCTGCTCCTGGATTTCAAGAACTTCCTCGCCGGTGATGTCAGGACGGTGGGTGCAGTCTTTCAGTTTGAGGACATAATAGAGGACCTGGGATTTCTTGTCGGAATTCTCAAGGGCGGTGCGGAGGAAGTCTGCATTGGCCTCCTCGAAGCCCTCCTTGCCGGCAAGCCTGTCGGCCTTTATGAAATATGAATAGCACTCGTCGTTGAGCTCATACGGATTGTTCTGCCCCGAAAGACTCACCGGCAAAGCCATTGCCAGCGCTGCAAGCACGCTTATCCAACACTTCTTCATACCACAAAGTTAAGGATTATTATTAACTTTGCACTATGGGAAAGGCTAAACTCATACTTGCCGCCGCATTTATTTCAGGACTTCTGACCGGCCGGCTCCAGGCCCAGGACGGGCCCCAGCTGTACAATATGGGGTTTGATGAATGGAGCAAAACCAAAGGCGTATGGTATCCGTACGCCGCCGATGCAAGTCCCTCGCAACGGATCTGGGACAGCGGCAACGCCGGCCTGCACGCCCTCGGCATGACCAGCGTCAGCCCGGAATACAAGCACGTGGCAGTGCCCGGCGAGGGCAAGGCCGCGGCCCGCATCGAAAGCAAGAAGATTGCCTGGGCCTTCGTCGCCGGCAACCTGTACAGCGGCAAATTCATCAGGATGGTGGAGATGAAAGGCGCGGAAAGCCTTCTCGGCGCCCCCTTCACCGCCCGCCCCAAGCGCCTCAGCGGCTACTATCACTATATCCCAAAGAAGATCAACAACGCCAAGGCCCCATATGAAAGCATGGCCGGCAAGATGGACGAAGCCCTCATAGAAGTCCTCCTCATGGACTGGGACAAGCCCTATCAGCAGGTCACGCACCGCGACGGCTTCATCGACGCCGAGAAGGACCCCCACATCATCGGCCGCGCCTTTCTTGTCATCAAGCGCGGCACCTCCGGCTACGTCCACTTCGACATCCCCGTCACCTACCGCAACGGCAAAACGCCCCGCTACGCCTCCTTCACCCTCACCGGCAGCCGCCTCGGCGCCTACCAGACCGGCGCCTCCGGCAGCGTACTTTATGTCGATGAGTTGAGGTTTGAGTATTAGAAACTCCATTTCTTTCAAAAAATATCTTTTAAAGTAAAACCGACTTTAAAACATTATTAGAAACCCCTCCATTATGCCCGAGCGACCAATTCAACTGGTCGCTTTTTTTATCATCTTTGCCGCCAAACAACAGTGTTACTATGAAAACAAATTACTTCCCTCCATCAATCAGTATCCCGGGTTTGGATACAATCACATTCATCGATCTTCGTCTCAATTTTGCTTTCAATCACATTTTTGGAACCCGAGGCAATGAAGACCTTCTGCTCAAACTTGTCAATGCCATTCTTCCGGAGCTGAACATCCAATCCGTCAGCCTGTCCAGTCAATCCCAGTCCGGGTGGCGTCGGGACGCAAGATCAGCAGTGTTCGACGTCAATTGCATAGCATCCGACGGGCATCAGATAATAATCGAGATGCAGTACAGGCACCAGGACGATTTCAACGACAGAATGCTTTTCTATTCCACTTTTCCTATTCAAAACTCACTCAATATTGGAGAGGGCACTTATCGGTTCAAACCAACTATAGTTGTGGGTATAACAGATTTTATCCTCAGTGAGATCAAGCCAAATGACAGAATTATAAACTACTATTCCACAACCAATGACGTAGATTCGGAGATTCATTTATCAGATAATCTGCATCATGTAACCGTAGAACTCCCAAAGCTCAAAAAGAAAATTTCAGAGTTGAGCACACCGGCAGAACTGCTGTTTTATGCTATCAGAAACATTGGGACCATGGATAGAATGCCGAAAAAATACATAGGCAGCGGCTTGGAAAAATTGTTCGAAATATGTAAGTTTGCAGCTATGGACGAAATGACTCAAGCTGAATACATACACGCCTTTATGGCAGAGTTGGACCTGCGCAGCCAGAAACGTACCGCCTACAACGAGGGTAAGGAAGAGGGGTATGCGAGAGGAAAAGCAGAAGGAAAAGCAGAAGGCCGTTCCGAGGGTGAAGAGCAGAAGGCCCTGGAGATTGCTTCATCCTTGAAGCAGCAGGATATCCCTCCTGCCGTCATATCTAAAGCTACCGGCCTTTCTCCGGAACAGATAGCCGCACTATAGGCAACTATCCAACCGGAATTCCATATTGCTCCCGATGGAACATTCTGAGGTCCATCGGGAGCATTTTTGGCCTTTTTTGCTCCTAATGGAAGGCAAATTGTTCCATCGGGAGCACCCCGAAAGCAAAAATCAGTTATATTTGGGGAGTAATACGCCATAAATATGAAACACCTGCTTCTTACAGCACTGCTGACCATCATTTGCCTCAATCCATCATTTGCCAAACAAAGGGAAACCACGGTTCCTCTTCCTGAGTATCCACGTCCGCAGATGGTACGCGGCGATTGGCTCGACCTCAACGGCGAATGGTCCTATGCCATCCTGCCCAAAGGCCAGGACTACTCCAAACCCGAGGGCACAATCATCGTTCCTTACTGCGCCGAATCCGCCCTGAGCGGGGTGCAGAAAAGGGTGGGAAAAGACAACGTACTGTGGTACGAGCGCACATTCAAAGTGCCCTCCCAGTGGCGCGGCAAGCGCGTGCTTCTGCACTTCGGCGCCGTCGACTGGAAGGCTGAAGTATGGGTGAACGGCAAGCGCCTCGGCGAACACACCGGAGGATACACTTCATTCTGCTTCGACATTACCGACGCCCTCAAGCGCAGCGGCAAGCAGACCATAAAGGTAAAAGTGGAGGATGCCACCGACGACAGTTTCCAGCCCCGCGGCAAGCAGGTCAACGAGAACGGAGGCATCTGGTACACCCCCGTCACCGGCATCTGGCAGACAGTCTGGCTTGAGCCGGTAAGCCGGCAGGCACACATCGTTTCGTACAATCCCGTCTGGGATGCCACCAAGAGCACACTCAGCGTGGACGTCGAAGCCCTGGGCGATTATGACGGGGTCGCCATAACCCTTCGTGACGGCAAGACTGTCGCCGGCACCGGCAGCAGCATCAAAGTCGCTGATCCCAAGTACTGGAGCCCCGATTCCCCGTTCCTCTACGGGCTGGATATATCCCTGCTGAAGGACGGCAAGGAGCAGGACCGCGTCGAAGGCTACACCTGCCTCCGCAGCATCGGCATTCAGTACGACCCCAAAATCGACAACCGCCACAACCGTTACAAGCGCCTCTCCCTCAACGGGGAACGCATCTTCATGTTCGGTCCGCTCGACCAGGGATGGTGGCCCGACGGCCTCTACACCGCACCCTCCGACGATGCCCTCAGGTATGACGTCCAGAAGGTCAAGGACTGGGGCTGGAACACCATCCGCAAGCACATCAAGGTCGAACCTGCGCGCTGGTATTACTGGTGCGACGTTCTCGGAGTGATGGTGTGGCAGGATATGCCCTGCATCGGCGACCATGGCAAACGCGGAGGCCGCAGCGACGATGTCAAGGCCCGCACGGCCAACAACTGGTCCAGCGACAGCCTCCTCGGAGGCACCGACTGCGACATCCCCCAGGATGCCAAAGACAACTTCTACAAGGAGTGGAAAGAAATCATCGCCCAGCTGAAGAGCTTCCAGTGCATCACCGTATGGGTGCCGTTCAACGAAGCCTGGGGCCAGTTCGACACCCGCGCCGTAGTCGAGTTCACCCGCGCCCAGGACCCTACCCGCCTCATCAACGAATCGTCCGGCGGCAATTATGAACTCTGCGGCGACATTCTCGACGTACACCATTACGCCTGCCCCGCTATGAACGTATTCGAAAGCAAGCTGGTATGCGTGCTGGGCGAATACGGTGGCATCGGATACCCCGTCCCGGGCCACCTGTGGCAGCAGGACAAGAACTGGGGATACGGCAAGGTCGTGGCTGACGGGGCAGAGCTCCTGAAGGTGTATGAAGACTTCGCCGATATGCTCAAGGTGTTCATCGGCACCGGCTGCTCCGCCGCCATCTACACCCAGATTTCCGACGTAGAGATAGAGGTCAACGGCATAATGACGTACGACCGTCAGGTAGTGAAGGTCGACGAGGCACGGTTTGCCAAAATAAACCGCAGCGTCATCGGAGCGCTCAAATGATTTTACTATATTTGCCGGATATGAAACGACTTTTACTTGCACTGTCAGCGATGCTAAGCTCCATGTTTTCCGGTTGCGGCGCCCAGGCCGCACCGCCTTTCTGCGACAACGATCCGGTCTCGTATGAGTATACCTATGACGTCTGTATGGCCAACCCTGCGCGCTGGTATAAAGTCTTCACCGACGACAGCGGCACCCTCTGCCTGGCATACAATGCCGGCGGTTTCGAGGCCACGATCCTCCGCGCCCCTTCGGACATTCTCCAGACCATCGGCAAGACAGTCCGGGAGAAGAAACTCTACAAGCTGCAGGACTCATACACCCCGCAGTTCCAGGTGCTGGACGGCTACAGCTGGCTCATCGACATAGAATACGAAGGCGGCAGCATCTTTTCCGGCGGCAGCAACGCCCACCCGGAGAAGGACCTCGATGACGCCATCGACGCCATCAACGAGTATCTGGAAGGCATAATCGCGGCGGCATCCGAAGATGACGTCATAGGCCGTAAACCCTACAGGGAACTCCGGGGATGAAAGTAAAGACGAGGCTCATAATCGCCGCCGTGGTGGCGGGAATCCTGGCAGTGGTCGGAATCTGGCTGCTGTTCGTTCAGAATGCGTTCAAGTACGGCCTCATCCTGCTCGGAATCGTCGCCGTGGCGTTCCTCGTGTGGAAAGCGTTCATCCAGAACAGCCAGAAGGAACTTGAACGCAGCGAGAAGCACGCCGCGGAGCTGGAGGCCCTGATGGCCGACCTGCGACGCCAGCTCGACGAACTGGCGCACAGCCCTCTGCACGTCACTTCGCTTACCCCGGTGCTGCACCTGTCAGTGCTGAACATTGATACATCCTTCACCCGCACCTACGAACGTCAGGACAAGGAACGCGGCCTCACCTTCAAAGGCGCCCTGCGCGCCGACATCTGCGCCGAATACGGCATCCGCCTCGAAGAGGTCCGTTTCCGCTACGACCCGCAGTCTGATACCCTCTGGCTCGCCGACTTCCATCCCGGGCTGCTGTCCTTCTCCAAGAAGCAGCTGCAGTGGGACCTTGCGGTGGCCCTCCGCAACCGTTCGGTGCTTGGCATCCAGCTCCCTCCGGTCGACGACAAGGCCGCCGAGGAGTTCACCAAGGACATGAAGGAGCACATCCGCGAAGAGGTAGAAAAGGAAATCGACCAGCGCAGGATAGCCGAATTCGAATGGCTCGCCCCGATAGTTTCGCGCCAGGTGACCGACGCCCTGCGCGTGTCCCTTGGGCATCCCGGCGCCAAGGTGACAGTCCTGGAGCAGCCGGTGGAATCCCCGGATTTCCTGCCTCTTGACCAGTTCCAGAAAAAAATGCTAAATTTGCACGATCAAGACACATAACAATATGGCAAACATACCCACACCCCACATCAACGCAAAACCCGGCGAAATAGCCGACACCGTCATCATGGCAGGCGACCCCCTGCGCGCAAAATTCATGGCAGAGAACTTCCTGGAGGACGTTTTCCAGTTCAACAGCGTCCGCGGGATGCTCGGCTACACCGGCACCTACAAAGGCAAGAGAGTCAGCGTGATGGGCCACGGTATGGGTATCCCCTCCATAGGCATCTACACCTACGAGCTGTATAATTTCTACGACGTCAAGACCATCATCCGCGTAGGCTCAGCCGGAGCGTACAGCAAGGACCTCCACATCGGCGACCTCATCCTCGCACAGGGAGCCTGCACCGACTCCACCTACGGCAACCAGTACAACCTGGCCGGCGTATTCGCCCCCATCTGCGACTTCGGTCTGCTCCGCAAGGCCGCAGAAGAATGCGACCGCCTCGGATATAAATACGCTGTCGGCAACGTCCTGTCCACCGACGTTTTCTATTCCGACACCCCCCACGTTGACGGATGGCTCAAGATGGGCGTCCTCGGCGTAGAGATGGAGGCAGCCGCCCTGTACATGAACGCCGCCCGCAGCGGCAAGAAGGCCCTGGTGATCTGCACCGTATCCGACCACGTCATCACCGGCGAGGTCACCACCTCCGAGGAGCGCCGCACGACCTTCACCCACATGATGGAGGTCGCCCTCTCTTTGGCATAATACCAAAATATTGGTATTGCATTAATTGGTTAACGGCTGTATCTTTGCAGCCGTTGATTTGTCATGACTATAAATGAACTGCATATCGGCCAGTGGGCCGAGGTCATAAAGGTGGGAGGCGAAGGCGCCACCCGCCTGCATTTTCTGGATATGGGCCTGATACCCGGAGCCGTCATCAAGGTGGTTGACCGCGCCCCCGTCGGAGACCCCATCCAGATACAGATAAACGGCTACGCCCTCACTCTCCGGTCCAAGGAGGCGGACGAGATTGAAGTCCGGCTGCACGAGCCCAAAGAGACATCCGGGAAGCCCGATTCCGACGTCCCGTACAACGTCTATCTCCACGACCACAACGCCCACCCGGGCCTTGGAGAGGGCGGCAAATACCACTCCAAGGAGCACGAGAATCCCCTTCCCAAGGACACCGTGCTCACCTTTGCCCTTGCCGGGCAGCAGAACTGCGGCAAGACCACCCTGTTCAACGTCCTCACCGGTTCCAACCAGCATGTCGGCAACTTCCCCGGCGTCACGGTGGACCGCAAGGACGGCGTCATCAAGGGTCACCCCGAAACGTCTATCACCGACCTTCCGGGCATCTATTCCCTTTCGCCGTACACGGCGGAGGAACTCGTCTCGCGCGAATTCATCCTCAGGCCCGAGACCCGCGGCCTCATCAACATAGTCGATGCTTCCAACATCGAGCGCAACCTGTACCTGACCCTCCAGCTGATGGAGCTCGGCACCCCCATGGTGCTGGCGCTCAACATGATGGACGAAATCAAGAACAACGGCGGCACCATCCGCATCAACGAGATGGAGCGCATCCTCGGCATTCCGGTGGTGGGCATTTCAGCCGCCAGGCAGGAGGGCATCGAAGAGCTCGTGGAGCACGCCGTACACGTGGCGCGCTACCAGGAGGCTCCCGCCCGCCAGGACTTCTGCGACAAGGACGACCACGGCGGTGCCGTACACAGGTGCCTCCACAGCGTCATCCATCTCATCGAAGACCACGCCGCCAGGGCAGGCATCCCCGCAAGGTTCGCCGCCACAAAGCTCATCGAGGGTGACGACTGGGTGGAGAACGCCCTGGCGCTCAGCAATTCCGAGCAGGAGACCATAGAAAGCATCATCCGCACGATGGAGGAGGAACGCGGACTCGACCGCGCCGCCGCCATCGCAGACATGCGATACAACTTCATCCACCGCCTGTGCGAACAGACCGTCGTCAAGCCGCAGGAGAGCAAGGAATACCTCCGCAGCCGCCGCATCGACAGGGTGCTGACCGGCAAGTGGACCGCCATCCCCATCTTCATCGTCATAATGGCGCTGATAATCTGGCTGACAATCGACGTGCTGGGCGCGCCGCTGCAGGATCTGCTGGACCGTGGGATAACGGCCCTCGGCGCGCTGGTTGACGGGGCGTTCGGCAAGTGGGGCGTCACCCCGGCCGTGCGTTCGCTGGTGGTTGACGCCATCTTCGGAGGAGTAGGGTCGGTGGTGAGCTTCGTACCGATCATCATCATCCTGTTCTTCTTCCTTTCAATGCTGGAAGACAGCGGATATATGGCGCGCGTGGCGTTCATCACGGACGGATTCCTGCGCAAGGTTGGCCTGTCCGGGCGAAGCATCGTGCCGCTTCTCATCGGTCTCGGGTGCTCGGTTCCCGGCGTGATGTCCACCCGCACCCTGCCGTCGGCCCACGACCGCAACAAGACCATCATGCTCATCCCGTTCATGAGCTGTTCGGCCAAACTGCCGATATATGCATTCCTCACGAGCGCGTTCTTCCCTGGGCACGGCGGCCTGGTGCTGGTGTGCCTGTACCTGCTGGGAATCCTCACGGGCGTGCTGGTGGCGTGCCTCGACAAGCTCCGCCGGAAGAAGGCAGATGCGGCTCCGTTCGTGATGGAGCTGCCCAACTACCGTCTGCCGCAGGCGAGGAACGTTTTCCACCTGCTGTGGGACAAGACAAAGGACTTCCTTCAGAGGGCGTTTACCGTCATCTTCATCGCCACCATAGTCATATGGTTCCTGCAGACTTTCGACTGGAGGTTCAATATGGTCGAGAACGGCGAAGGCAGCATGCTGGCCTGGGTGGCCGGAGTGCTCGCGCCGCTGTTCGCCCCGCTCGGCCTGGGCGACTGGAGGATCGTGACGGCCCTGATTTCCGGATTCCTTGCCAAGGAGAGCGTCGTGGCAACGATGGAGGTGCTCGGGGTGCTGGGGTCGCTGACCGTCGCAACCGCAGTGCCGATGCTGGTGTTCTCGTTGCTCTATACGCCCTGCGTCGCGGCCATCGCTTCAGTGAAGAGGGAACTCGGAGGCAAGTACGCCGCCTTCATGGTCCTCTTCCAGTGCGCCGTCGCCTGGCTGGTCGCTTTCCTCGCCTATCATATCGCAATTCTCTTTTAAACCATAATATTTGATTAGTGCACGGAAAAGAGCCCACGGTCACAGTCGCGGGCTCTTTCCATTTTGCTTCCGCAAGACAATTTCATATTTCCGATATTATGACTATCTTTGAAAGTCGGAAATGAACCTTGCAACAATCATCATCATTGTGCTGGTCGTGGCGGCGGTGGCCGCGGCGGTTTATTTCACCGTCCGACGCAGACGGGCCGGCAAGAGCCCGTATTGTTCGTGCTGCTCACTCAAAGACACCTGCCTGAAGAAATGAAAATCTGTGTAATCGGAGGAGCAAACGTGGACGTCGCCGCAAGGGCGGCGGGCCTGTTCATCGCAGGAGACTCCAACCCCGGAACCGTCACGGTCGCCCCCGGCGGCGTAGGACGAAACATCGCCCACAATCTTACCCTCCTGGGGCACAGGGTGCGCCTGGCCACCGTTTTCGGCGACGACGGCTTCGGCCGCATGCTCCGCGAAAACTGCAAGGCCACCGGCATGGATCTCAGCCTCTCCCAGACCGTCAAGGGCGCTCGCAACGCCTGCTTCGTGAGCGTCGGCGCCTCCGACGGCGAGATGCTCGGCGGCGTATCCGACATGGCCATCACCGGCCTCATGACGCCGGACTGGCTCGAGGCCCGGCTTGGCGCAATCAATGAATGCGACGCCGTGGTGGCCGACACCAACCTCCCCGCAGAAACCCTCAGCCTGCTCGTAGGCGGATGCATCCCGCCGCTGTTCATAGACGCAGTATCCTCCGCCAAGGTGGCCAGGCTGCGCGTCGCGCTGGCGGCATCGCGCCTGCCGGGCGCAGGCCCCATCGCGGTTAAATGCAACCGCCTGGAGGCCGAAGCCATCGGCACCGCAGGACTGGCCGGAGTCGACCGCCTGTACGTCAGCCTCGGTTCCGAGGGCGTCGAAGTCATCGAGGACGGAGTCACCACTCCAGTCGCTCCCCTTCCCGTCACCGGGATAGTCAACACCACCGGCGCAGGCGACGCCCTGCTCGCCGGCATAGTACACTGCGGTCCCGGCGCCCCCGCACCGGATGCCGCCGCCTTCGGAGAGCAGTGCGCCCGCTTCGCCATGCTCAGCGCCGCGGCCGTAAACGAACGCATCAAAGAGTTAGTCAAGTAGAAAACCCTTATATATCAATCATAAACTACGTTTTATGTTTAAAAAATTCTTAGTCGCCGTTGCCTTTGCAACGCTCGCCCTGGCTCAAGGAGCCCAGGCCCAGACCAACCTCCAGACGTTCTACGATTTCGGCAAGAATCGCGGACACTTCACCACCACCCTCGAGGGTTTCTACAACGACAATTGGGGAAACACCTTCTTCTTCATCGACTACGACTACAACCTCAAGGATGCCAAACTCGTCACCCAGGGGCCCAGCGGCAGTTACATGGAGATCGCCCGCTGCCTCAACTTCTGGCAGAACACTCCCCTGTCCCCTCTCAGCCTGCAGGTTGAATACAACGGCCTGGTCGGTGTAAACCAGAACTTCCTCTTCGGTCTGGATTACTTCCTGCACAGCGACGACTTCAGCAACACGTTCAACTTCAAGCTGCTCTACAAGACCTTCAGCAACGGCGCCACCAGCGACATCCCCCTGCAGTTCACCTTCGTATGGGGCATGCAAGACCTGTTCGGCCTCAAAGGTCTGAGGTTCAGCGGATTCGCAGATATCTGGGGAGAGAACGTCATCAACTTCATGGAAGGCGCAGACAAGCCCCGGAAGTTCGTCTTCATCTCCGAGCCCCAGCTCTGGTACAACATCGGCAGCCTCTTCGGCGTACCCAACCTCAACATCGGCGGAGAGGTGGAACTCTCCTGGAATTTCGCCGGCTACGACGGCTTCTACGCACGTCCCTGCATAGGCACCAAGTGGGTTTTCTAATAGCGTAATCACATATGAAACCCGCACTGGAGAAGCTTTTCGGCTTCGACTCGTCCGTTCACAGTGTCCGGACGGAGATTATCGCCGGCATTACCACCTTCCTCACGATGGCCTACATCCTGGCCGTCAACCCCGGAATCTTCAGCGCCCTTCCCGGCATGCCCGGAGGTTCCGTATTCACCGCAACCGCCCTTGCAGCCATCGTAGGTACGCTCGTGATGGCCCTCTACGCCAAGAAGCCGTTCGCACTGGCTCCGGGCATGGGCCTCAACGCCTTCTTCGTATATACCGTCTGCCTCGGAATGGGGCACACCTGGCAGTTTGCCCTGACGGCCGTCCTCATCGAGGGCGTACTGTTCATCATCCTCACGCTCACCAAGGTGCGCACCTGGCTGCTGAATGCCATCCCGGGCACCCTCAAGAAGGCCATCGGAGCAGGTATCGGCCTGTTCATCGCATTCATCGGACTCCAGAACGCAGGCATCATCGTCAACAGCGACGCCACCCTCGTCACCCTGGGCTCAATAACTGAAGGCAAGGCCCTCGTGGGCATCATCGGTCTGATGATCACCGCCGGCCTGGTGATGGCAAAGATCCGCGGAGGCATCCTCATCGGCATCATCGCCACCGCCATCATCGGCCTGTTCATCAAGGATCCCGCAACCGGCGACGCCGTCACCCAGCTCATTCGCAACGAGGCCGGCGGCATCCGCCTGATATCGCTTCCCGACGGGCTCGGACCCATCTTCTGCAAGTTCGAATGGGGACAGATCCTCAGCTGGGACATGCTGGCGGTGGTCTTCACCTTCCTCTTCATCGACATGTTCGACACCATGGGCACCATCATCGGAGTGCATCAGGGCGCGGGCCTCATCCCCGAGGACAAGAAGCGTGACGACGTACCCGACATGGAGAAGATGTTCTTGGCCGACTCCATCGCAACCGTGGCAGGTGCCTGCTTCGGTACGTCCACTACCACCACTTACGTGGAAAGCGCGGCCGGCGTAGGTGCCGGAGGCCGCACCGGACTCACCGCACTCAGCACCGCCGTGTGCTTCGCGCTCGCACTGTTCCTCAGCCCCATCTTCCTGGCTATCCCCGGCGCCGCAACGGCTCCCGCACTGGTGATCGTCGGCGTCATGATGATGCCTTCCATCAAGCGCATCCACTGGGACGACTACTGCAAGGCCATCCCCGCCTTCCTGACCATCATCCTCATGCCGGTTTCCTACTCCATCAGCGACGGTATCCTCATCGGCGTCATCTCCTACGTGGCAATGCACGCGCTCAGCGGCAAGTTCAAGGAGATTTCCATCCCCATGTGGGTGCTCGCGGTGCTGTTCATCTGCAAGTACATCTTCATCTGACGGTCGCCCCGGGCTTCCGCAGAATAATATTCAAAGTAGCAACTCCGGCCCGCGGGGTTGCTATTTTGTGGTATTAAGTGTATCTTTGCAAGTTATGAACAAATATCTCGACATATCCCCGGAAGTACGTCAGGCGCTGCGCGAAAGCAGCCCCGTCGTAGCCCTGGAATCCACCATAATCTCCCACGGAATGCCCTATCCGCAGAACGTTGAAACCGCCCTGCTGGTAGAAAAGACCATTCGCGAATGCGGAGCCGTCCCCGCAACGATAGCAATCATCGGCGGCAGGCTCAAGGCAGGCCTCTCGGAGGCCGAAATCGAGCATCTCGGCAAGGCCGGCAGGCAGGTGGCCAAGGCCTCGCGCCGCGACCTGCCCGTCCTCGTGGCCCGCGGGTTCGACGGCGCCACCACCGTCACCACCACGATGATGATAGCCGCGATGGCCGGCATCAAGGTGTTCGCCACCGGCGGCATCGGCGGCGTCCACCGCGGCGCCGAGACCACCATGGACATCTCTGCCGACCTGGAAGAACTGGCGCGCACCCCGGTCATGGTCGTCTGCGCCGGAGCCAAATCCATCCTGGACCTCGGCCTCACGCTGGAATACCTGGAAACCAAAGGAGTCCCGGTGATAGGCTACGGCACCGACGAGCTCCCGGCCTTCTACACCCGCCGCAGCGGCTTCAAGGTCGATTACCGCATAGATACACCCGAGGAACTGGCAGCGGCCTTCCGCGCCAGCCTCGACATGCACCTCGGCGGAGGTATGCTGGTCACCAACCCCATTCCCGAAGAGTATTCGATGGACCCTGACCGCATCAACGCCGCCATCGACGAGGCACTTGCAGAGGCCGCCGCACAGGGCATCCACGGCAAGGAAACCACCCCGTTCCTCCTCGCCCGCATCAAGGACATCACCGGCGGCGACAGTCTCGCCTCCAACATCCAGCTGGTGCTCAACAACGCCCGCCTGGCGGCCGCCACGGCACGCTGCCTGGCCCTTTCCGAGCCTTACACCCTTCCGCCAAGCTGCAAGCGCTGACACAATGGACGATCTGCTGAAAGACCTGACCCGCCAGGAATACAAGGAAGGCTTCGTTACCGAAGTCGAGCAGGAGTTTGTCCCCAAGGGGCTCAGCGAAGACATCATTCGCCTGATTTCCGCCAAGAAGCAGGAGCCGCAGTGGCTTCTTGACTTCCGGCTCGACGCCTTCCGCAAGTGGCAGAAGATGCCCGAGCCGCACTGGGGGCACCTCAAGCTTCCCAGGATTGACTATCAGGACATTATCTATTACGCCGCGCCCAAGAAGGACAGCGAGCGCCCCAAGGAGATAGACCCGGCCCTGATGGAGACCTTCGACAAGCTGGGCATCCCCCTCAAGGAGCGCGAAGTGCTGGCAGGAGTCAAGTCGAAGGAAGTGGCGGTCGACGCCGTCTTCGACTCCGTAAGCGTCACCACCACCTTCCGCAAGACCCTGGCCGACAAGGGCATAATCTTCTGCTCATTCTCCGAGGCCGTCCGCGAGCACCCCGACCTTGTGCGTAAATACCTCGCCACCGTCGTGCCCGCAGGGGACAATTTCTTCGCGGCCCTCAACTCCGCCGTCTTCTCCGACGGCTCCTTCTGCTACATCCCCAAGGGCGTCGAATGCCCGATGGAACTCAGCAGCTACTTCCGCATCAACGCCGCTGGCACCGGCCAGTTCGAACGCACCCTGATAGTCGCCGACGAGGGCTCCAGGCTCAGCTACATGGAAGGCTGCACCGCCCCCATGCGCGACGAAAACCAGCTGCATGCGGCCGTAGTGGAGATAATTGTCGAAAAGGACGCCGACGTCAAATACAGCACCGTGCAGAACTGGTATCCCGGCGACGCCCAGGGCCGCGGCGGCATCCTCAACCTCGTCACCAAGAGGGGCCTCTGCCGCGGCGCAGGCTCCCACCTCAGCTGGACGCAGGTGGAGACCGGTTCCGCCGTCACCTGGAAGTACCCCAGCACCGTGCTGATGGGTGACAACAGTTCCTCCGAATTCTACAGCGTCGCAATGACCAACAACTGGCAGCAGGCCGACACCGGCACCAAGATGATACACATCGGCAGGAACACCCGCAGCCGCATAGTCTCCAAGGGCATCTCCGCAGGGCACAGCCAGAACAGCTACCGCGGCCTGGTGCGGGTCAATCCCGGAGCCGTCGGCGCCCGCAACTTCAGTCAGTGCGATTCGCTGCTGATAGGCGCGCAGTGCGGCGCCCATACATTCCCTGTAATAATGAACCGCTGCCCCCAGGCGGTCGTGGAACACGAGGCCACCACTTCCAAGATAAGTGACGACCAGCTGTTCTACTGCGGCCAGAGGGGCATCGCCCCCGAGGACGCCACGGCCCTGATCGTCGGCGGCTACGCCCGCGAAGTCCTGAGCCGCCTGCCCATGGAGTTCGCCGTGGAGGCGCAGAAACTTCTCAGCCTGTCACTGGAGGGGGCCGTAGGATGAATTGGATAGAAATAATATCGGCAGTGCTTGGCCTGAGCTGCGTATTCCTTGCGGGACGCGGCTCCAAGTACAATTTCTGGGTGGGATACGTGTACAACGTATTCCTGTTCGTGCTGTTCTGGAGGCAGCATCTGTATAGCGCCATGATACTCCAACCGGTCGCCTTCGGCATCAATCTTTACGGCCACTGGCGCTGGACTCACCCCAAAGCCGAGGAAAAGAACTCCCACGGAGACCTCAAGATAGGGACACTCAGCACCGGAAGGTGGGTCAGCCTCTTCACCTTCGTCGTCCTTGCCGGAATCCTCTGGGCCAGGGTGCTGCAGTGGCTTCCGGAGCGCTGGCCCGACACCTTCGCCCCCGACCCGCAGCCGCTGCTGGATTCCTTCATCCTGATGCTGACGCTGTCGGCCCAGTTCCTCAGCGCCCGCAAGTGCTGGGAATGCTGGATAGTGTGGCTCGTGGTGAACGCCGCCAACATCGCCCTGTACATCGCCTCCGGCCTGTATGTAATGCCGCTCGTAAGCGCCCTGTACCTTGCCAACGGCATCTGGTCGCTTGTAAGCTGGAAAAAGAAATTCAACAAAGATGAGTGATATACTGCTTGAAATAGAGAACCTGCACGCCGGCATCGAAGGGCGTGAGATACTGCGGGGAGTGGACCTCCGCATACGCCGCGGCGAAGTGCATGCCATAATGGGGCCCAACGGCGCCGGCAAATCGACGCTCAGCGCCGTGCTGGCAGGACGTCCCGACTACAGGGTAAGCGCCGGAAGCGTCCGGTACGACGGCCGCGACCTGCTCGCAATGGCCCCCGAGGAGCGCTCCTGGGCCGGAATCTTCCTGAGTTTCCAGTACCCGGTGGAGATTCCCGGCGTGAGCATCACCAATTTCATGAAGGCCGCGCTGAACGCCCGCCGCAAGGCCGCAGGCCTGCCGGAACTCACCCCGGCGGAGTACCTGAAACTGCTGAAGGAAAAGATGGCGTTCGTGCAGATGAAGGGCGAATTCGCCAAGCGCGAAGTCAACGTCGGCTTCTCCGGCGGCGAGAAAAAGCGCAACGAGATATTCCAGATGGCGATGATAGAGCCCACCCTGAGCATACTCGACGAAACCGACAGCGGCCTTGACGTCGATGCCCTGCGCATCGTCGCCGACGGCGTCAACCGTCTCCGCTCTCCGCAGACGGCGTCCATCGTCATCACCCATTACCAGCGGCTTCTGGAGTACATCGTGCCCGACGTGGTCCATGTGCTCAAGAACGGACGAATAGTGGCAACCGGCGGCGCCGAACTGGTCCAGCAGATAGAAACCCAAGGTTACGACAGCATCGATGGATAGCGTTTACGTAATTGGCCGCGACGCGGTACCGTCCTACCTGCGCCTGGACTCCGGGGAGTCCCTCAGGATGACCCTGGTGGTGCCGGAGGGCGAAAGCTGCCGTCTCGCGCTGGAGGTCGACCTGGACGGCCCCGGGGCCTCCCTGGACCTTGCCGGAGCCTCGATGAGCACTGGTACGGAGCAGGTCGACATAAGGGTCACCGTGCGTCACAACGTGCCCGGATGCCGCTCCGAACAGCTTTTCAAGAGCGTTGCCGGCGGCAGCGCAAAGGTGTCGTTCGACGGGCTTGTGTACGTGGCAAGCGGGTCAGTGCACACCGTGGCGCATCAGCAGAACCATTCGCTGCTGCTGTCGGAGGGCGCCGTCTGCGAATCCCGCCCCCAGCTGGAGATATACGCCGACGACGTCGAATGTTCGCACGGCGCAACCACCGGATACCTCAACCCGGAAGAACTGTTCTACATGCGCAGCCGGGGAATTCCCGAGGAGCAGGCGCGCGCAATGCAGGTGGAAGCCTTCCTGGCACCGATTTACAACCGTATCGACAATGACCGTTAAGACCTGCACCAAAGTAAACATCGGGCTCCACGTCCTGCGCCGCCGCGCCGACGGCTACCACGACCTGGATACGCTCTTCGTGCCTTATTACGGCTTCGGAGACCTTCTGACCGTCGAACCCGCTGCGGCTACGACCATAGAAATCATCCGGGAGGAGGGCGTCGACTGGGACCCCCAGCAGGACCTTACGATACGCGCCTGGCGGCTTCTCAAGGCCGATTTTCCGGCGCTTCCCTGCGTACGTATCAAGTTGGAAAAGCACGCTCCGGTAGGCTCCGGACTCGGAGGCGGAAGCGCAGATGCGGCCTTTATGCTGCGTGCCCTGCGGGACATCGGCTCGCTGCCGCTGAGCGACGCCGACCTTGTGCCCTATGCCGCCCAGCTGGGTTCTGACTGTGCGTTTTTCGTCGGTTCCACCCTCCGCCCCATGCTTGGTACCGGCCGCGGGAACATTCTGGAGCCGTTCGACATCGACCTTTCCGCATACGAATTGCGTGTCGAGGTTCCGGAGGGGATCTCCGTCAGCACACGGGAAGCCTATTCGGAAGTCGTTCCGCGCGAGGATGAGATTTCTCGACTCCGCCCTGAGGGCTCCGCTCGAAATGACAGTGCCCAATCGGAGAGGCCTTCACCTTCTGTCATTTCGAGCGAAACGGAGTGGAGTCGAGAAATCCCCCTGCGCGAAGCACTCCGTCTCCCTGTTGAACAGTGGAAAGACTACGTAGTCAACGATTTCGAGAAGGGCGTTTTCGCAAAATACCCTGAGATTGCGGCACTTAAGCAGAAGTTCTACGATTCTGGCGCGATTTATGCGGCAATGTCAGGCTCCGGTTCGGCCGTGTTCGGCCTTTTCCGGAAATAATCCGTATATTTGCGGCCCTTTTATGAAAAAAGTCTTACTCTCCATACTTCTTGTACTCGCTACCATCGCCGTCTGCGCGCAGACCCGCAGCACCACCAAGGTGCGCGGCACCGTCACCGATGCCGACACCGGCGAGCCCATCCCGTTCGCCGGCATCTACTTCAAGGACACCACGATAGGCCTCACGGCAGACATCGACGGCAAATTCACCATGGAGACCCGCGAGCCGGTCAGCATCCTCGTATGCCAGTTGCTCGGGTACGACACCATCGAACAGAAAATCCGCCAGGGCGCCTTCAACGAGGTGGAATTCAAGATGCACCTCACGGACAACCGCCTCAGCGGTGCCTTCGTCAAGGCCGACAACCGCCGCATCAAGAGGCTCCTGCGCAACATCGAGGACCACCGCGACAGCAACGACCCCGACCTGCGCCCGTACTTCACCTGCAAGGTGTACAACAAGATGGAGATGGACATCACCCACGCCAAGGAGCAGCTCAATGCCAAGTGGTTCAACGACCAGTTCGGCTTCGTGTTCGACTATATGGATACGTCCGCGGTGAGCGGCGTGCCCTTCCTGCCGGCCATGCTCTCGGAGACCGTGGTGGAACGCCGCCACACCCTCAACCCCAAGGAGGAGAACGAGACCATCATCGCCAACCGCATATCCGGTATCAACCCCAACAACAACCTGCTCACGCAGTTCACCGGAAGCATGCACCTCAAGGCCAATTTCTACCGGCCTTTCGTCAACTGTTTCGACGTGGAATTCCCCTCTCCGACGCAGTACAGCGGCCTTCTGTTCTACAATTATTTCATCGTCGATTCCCTCAAGATGGACGGGCGCAAGACCTACGTCGTACGCTACCATCCCAAGGACGGCACATCCAGCCCGGCGTTCGACGGCGAGATGCGTATCGACGCCGAGGAATTCGCCATCAAGAGCATCAGGGCCAAGATGATGAGGGGCGGCAACGTCAACTGGCTGAGGGACATCGTGATAGAGGCCGACTACAAGCGCCTGGAGGACTCCACTTGGTTCTACAGCGCCGACAGGCTCTACGCCGATTTTTCCATCGCCCTCGGCGATTCCACCAAGATGATGTCCGTCATCGGCACCCGCCAGCTGCAGTACTCCGACGTCGACTTCTCCCCCATCGAGAATATGCCCACGGCCGACGGTATCGTGAAGGTACTCGCCGACGCCAACCACAAGGACGAGGTCTTCTGGACCGAAAACCGCCCGGTGGAACTCACGGACCACGAGAAGAACATCTACAAAATGGTGGACGAGGTTCAGCAGGCGCCGCTATACAAGACGGTGTACAAGTTGGGTTATACGGCCGCCACGAATTACTTCGACGTCGGACCGATAGGATTCGGCCCGGTGGCGCAGTTCTATTCCAACAACAGGCTGGAGGGCCCGCGTGCGCAGTTCGGAATGCATACGTCCAAGGACCTGAGCCAGAAGTTCAGGGTGTCGGCATACGTGGCGTATGGTTTTGACGACAAGACCGGCCACCCGTGGAAGTACAACGTCACCTATGAGCAGCTGTTCAAGAAGGAGCCCCAGCGCAAGCTGACGGCGGTGGCGGAATACGACATCCATCAGCTCGGAAAGGGCCGCAGCGACCTCACCAGCGGCAACATCATCAGTTCCCTCTGGAGCAAGGAGGGCAAACCGGCACCCCAGAGCCAGTATTCCATCCGGTACGACCACGAGTTCTCGATGCAGCTCAACGGGGTTGCGTCCGTCACGCTCAAGAGATATTTTTCCAGTCCCTTCCCCGAGGCCGAATTCCGGCTGTGGGACGGCAGCATCCAGCCGAGCATCGCCACCAACGAACTCCGCCTCAAGCTGCGCTTCTCAAAGGAAGAGACGGTCAACCGTGGCTACTTCGAAAAGACATACGTCCATACCGATTATCCTATCGTCAGCCTTGACATGACGGGATCGATAGGAGGGCTGCGGAAGTACGACCTGAGTTACTTCATGCCGCAGGTGCACGTGGACTGGAAGTTCCGTGTGCCGCCGGTGGGTATGTCGGATATGCATCTGCGCCTCGGAACGGTAGTCGGGCAGGTGCCCTGGCCGGTGCTCAACCTGTATCAGGGCAACGCCACGGTGATGATCGACAAGAGCGCGTTCTCCTGCATGGAGTACTTCGAATTCGCATCCGACACCTGGGCCACGCTGCTCTGGTACCATACCTTCAACGGATTCTTCCTGGGCAAGATCCCGCTTATCCGCGAACTCCAGCTGCGCGAGGAGGTCACCGCCAGGATAGCCTACGGCTCGCTCCGCAACGAGAACAACGGCAGCGCACCGGAATTCGGCTCAATGATGATGTTCCCCAGGAACAAGGACGGAGTGATGATGCAGGGCCTCAACGGAGTGCCTTACATCGAGCTCGGCGCCGGTCTGTCCAATATCTTCAGGCTGCTCAGGGTAGATTTCATCTGGCGCGTCACCCACCGGGAGAAGACCCTCGAGGACGGCACGGTCGTCACCGCCCGCGGCGCCCAGCCCCTCTGGAACGTCCGTGGCGAAGGCCCCTTCTGGGACAAGATTCCCGCCTGGTTCCCCAACGCCATCAGCATCGGCATGGAGATGCGCTTCTAGCGCCGGATTGCGGCTCACTGCTGCCCTGCGGCTCACGACCGCCCTCCTGGGATCATTTTCGGGATTCTTGATCCCGTTTGGCCGTCAGACCACCCTTCCGGGATCATTTTCGGGATTCTTGATCCCGTTTAGGCATCGGACTACCCTCGCGGGATCATTTTCGGGATTTCTGATCCCGTTTAGGCGTCTGACCACCCTCCTGGGATCATTTTCGGGATTTTTGATCCCGTTTAGGCATCGGACTACCCTCCCGGGATCATTTTCGGGATTCTTGATCCCGAGGCGGGGAAGCAGATGGAAATAGGGAGTCAACCAGCACCTGGTCCATTTTCAATATTCTGGAAATCTGCTTGTTGCCGGCATTATAGTCGAAGTGAAGCTGTTTGGCCACCTCGACTTTCGCCTGCCCTGGCAGCATTGATGGCCTTGGAATACTGTATCGGTCTTTGCAAATCCGTTGAACGACGGCGAACAAATCATCATCGTTATAATAAACCCTCTCTCCTATTTGCGTCGCGATTTGCCTGGCAGCTTCTACGTTCCTTGATACATCTCGAAAATAATGAGTTGCATTCCTGAAAACCTTTTCACCCGCATCAATATTGCAGAATCCCATCGGGCAGGCGCATCCATCGAGAGCCATGGGAGGATTATTCATCCCATCTGAAATGTGGGAGTGCATCAGTTTTCTTCTTTCCCGCTGGGTGACTTTCTTCGCCGAAGCATCGTAGAAGCGTTGTTTTGCTTCCGGGTTGAAGAAGTACTGGTTAGCGCCCCAACGATAGGAAAATGGTGAAGAATCGGGAGACACAACGTATCCATTGCGGTTATTATACGTTATGACATTTCTTGCTTCGTCAAGCGTCGTAATTTCACGCAGGCTGCATTCAAATCTGTCCGGGACTGACAATCCCCGCCCTTTCAGGTAGCGTCTGAAGTGTCTCCTGAACAGAGTAAAGAACTTGAGAATGATGTCTTTAGGGCCCGATATGACCATATGAACATGATTGGACATCAGTTCATAGGTTATTACAGTTATTCCAGGGCACAGGTTGGCACAGATCGCCAGAATGGTCATGGCGGCCTTGAAAGCCGCTTTGTCTGGAAGGATAATGTCGAGGCCCTCGGACGTCCAGAGATGCCACAATGGCCTGAGGAACGCAAATACTCCTGAACAGGCCGCTTCTTGATTGTTGAAATTAGTCATAGTCGAATACAATTAATAATTAACCCCGAAAGAAACGAATAAAAAATGAAATAATCACAATTATCCGTTTCCGATTATGAAAACGGTTTTTCCGTCGCTTCGAATGTCCGGATTATTAGAGGATAACGGCAAAAATACTTATATTTGTACATCGTAAAAAACAGAATTGAAATGAAAAAGGGTCCCAAAGTTTTCTTGATCGTCGCAGCCGTTTTCGCCTGCCTTATGTTCCTTACCGCAACCTGCACCAAGATGGTTGACAACTCGGAAATCGGCATCAAGTTCAAGAAGTTCGCTCTCACGAACCAGGGCGAACTGATTGCAAACGAAGTCACCGGATTGATCATCTACAATCCCATTACAACTAAGGTTTTTACGTATCCGGTTTACATCCAGCGCGTTGATTACCAGCCGTTTACCGTAACCACAAAAGATGCCGCAGTTTTCACGATGGACCCTATGCTCGCCTATCAGCTCGAACGCAGCAAGGCCACATACGTTTTCAGCAAATACAGACGCAGCCTGAAAGAAATCGAAGAAGGCTATATGCGCACCTGCATATACGACGCGTACCGCATCACTGCCAACGACTATACGTCCGACGAACTGATGGCAAACCGCGCCAAGTTCGAACAGGAGGTGAAGACGATGCTCGAGGCGTCCCTTGGTAAAGAGGGTTTCGAGGTACACGAGTTCACGTCGCAGATTACTCCGCCCCAGTCCCTCAGTGCGGCTATCGAGGCCAAGAACCAGGCAATCCAGGAGTCCCTCAAGGCGTCCAACCTCGTAAAGCAGGCGGAGGCCAACGCCCAGATTGAAATCGCGAAGGCGAAGGGCGAAGCGGAGGCGATGCGGATCAAGGCCGACGCCGAAGCGTACTACAACCGTACGATTTCCGCTTCCCTGAGCGCACTGATCGTCCAGGAAGACTGGATTGAAAAGTGGGACGGCAAACTCCCGGAGGTCACCTCGTCCTCCAACGGCCTGATGATGACCCTTCCTTCGATCAAATAACCCGATTAGGCCCCAACGGGATCAAAAATCCCGAAAATGATTCCGCGAGGGTGGTCTGACGGCCAAACGGGATCAAGAATCCCGAAAATGATCCCGCGAGGGTGGTCCGAGGCCCAAACGGGATCAAGAATCCCGAAAATGATCCCGCGAGGGTGGTCCGAGGCCCAAACGGGATCAAGAATCCCGAAAATGATCCCGGGAGCGTAGTCCG
>CACZEU010000008.1 GCA_902780175.1 uncultured Bacteroidia bacterium | reverse complement strand
CTTTTCTCCGGCCAGTCGCCCCCGCCCCCTTTCTCCCACCACGAGCCCCCTTTCTCCGACCATGAGCCCCCGCCCCTTTTCTCCGGCCAGTCGCCCCCGCCCCTTTTCTCCGACCAGTCGCCCCCATCCCTGTCATTTCGAGCGAGCGGAGCGAGTCGAGAAATCCACTTTTCCAAAATACTTCCTATCTTTGTTATTCAACGTCAAATCAAGTTTATGGAACGAATCAGGTATATTCACCCGGAGTGCGACATCGAGTCGGATTTCCGTCTCCTGGGTTTATTGTGTCAAAGTCCCGAAGACGGTGGACTTGAAGATATCAGTTACGAAGATTGGGTCGGATGATTATGAAAGCACGTTATTTCTTTATCGCTTTGACCGTGTTTGCGGTAAGCATGGTCTCATGTACCAGGGAAGAGGGTCCTGTTGCATCTGTCGAGGGTCCCGTCCTTACGTTCACCGCCGTTAATGCTGATTCAAAAGACACGAAAACCGCACTCCAGGATAACGGCACAAGCATCTGGTGGATGCCCAATGAACAGATTAATGTTTTCCGTGGCGCAGGGTACGAGGGGATGTTCACTTCTGGAAACACTGATCCGCAGGCCATAACTACATTCAGTGGCTCGTTGAACCCGGTTGCGGGATCCGTCGGGGCCGGCGAGGCAGATGCATATTGGGCGGTTTATCCGTATGATGCAGCAAATACCTGCGACGGAGAAAGCGTATGCTTGACGGTGCCTTCTGTCCAGACCGGGGTTGCCGGCACATTTGCAGACAACTTCTTCCCCGCCGTTGCAAAATCCGCCACACTGGACCTGGCGTTCTACAATGTCTGCGGCGGAGCATGCATTAGCGTCTCCCAGACGGGTCTCACAGAGATAATCATCAAATCCGCAGACGGCACACCCGTCGCAGGAAAGGTAAACGTCGGATTCGGTGACGACGGCAAGCCTGTCGTGAAGTCTGTAATCCAGGGACAGGACCAACTGAGCCTTCTGGCTCCTGCCGGCGGCTTCGTCCCGGGAGAACTGTACTATGCCGCATTGTTGCCCGGAACCCACGCCCAGGGCATTATGATAGGCTACAGCAAGGCCGATGCTACAGGAGGGACCAAAGTGCTCGGCAACAGCGTCACCGTTCACCGCTCGGTTTTTGGACGTCTCTTTAACCTGGACGACGGTCTTCAGTTTACGATGGGCGGCGGCCTGAAACTCGGTCCGCCCCAAGGCTCCGGAACGGCAGAGGATCCCTATAATGTGGCAGCTGCGTGTATAATTGCCAACGCTCTCGCTCCGGACGAATCCATTGACGACGTTTATACCAAAGGCATCGTTTCCAGTATACTCAAGTATTACCCGGATGAGGGCCTGGTCGCGTACTTCATACAGGATGAAGGATACGGCGCAACTTTGGAAGCCTGGAAAGGTTTTTATCTGGCGGGCACAAAGTTCACCGACGAAAATCAGTTGAAAGTCGGCGATGAGGTAATCATCAAGGGACAGCTCCTACTTTACAACAATATCCAGCCGGAGTATGCCAAACGGAACAAGATTGTATGGCTGAACGGAGTTAAGGAATACGACGCATATCCGTCGTCGCCGTCTACATTGAATGATGCCTTGACCCTTCCTGAGAATTCCCATATCACCATCGATGACGTTACCGTGGTTGCCAAATCTGCGATGGGCTTTGTCGTCAGCAACGGCGAGCACAACCTTCACGTTTTCGACAGCGACTACAAGAAAGTCAGTATCGGTGACAAGGTTGCACTGGACGGTATAATGATTCTGTACTGCGGCCTGCCCGAAATGGTCAGCGCAACAGCCTCGGTATCATCATCAGGAAACGATCTTCCCAGAACGGGCCTCGTGGATATCACCGGTGTTTTGGATACCTATACGGCTACAGAAGTGGATTACGTCTCCGTCACCGGTCTCATGACACAAGCGGATGGGTACTGTAATGTCGTCGTTGACGGTGCTTCCCGTATCTGTTCCATCACAAACAGACCAAAAGAACTCGACCTGAATGCCTTTGTCGGGAAACTGGTGACGCTGAAAGGCTACTATAGCAACCTGGATGCATACCGCAACGCCCATATGATAATCTATTCTTCAATAGAAGAGAGTCCGGTCCCTGTTGCTGTCGACCTCGGGCTTAGCGTCAAGTGGGCGACCTTCAACCTTGGCGCCGGCAAGCCGGAGGAATGCGGTGACTACTACGCCTGGGGCGAGACGCGGCCGCAGTCCGATTATATGTGGTCAAGCTACAAGTGGTGCAAAGGCGAGATCAGCACTCTGACAAAATACAACATCAATCCGTCATTCGGCACGGTTGATTACAAGACCGTCCTCGACCCGGAAGATGACGCAGCGCACGTGAATTGGGGCGGCATTTGGCGAATGCCGACAAAAGAGGAGCAGGATGAATTGCGCGACAATTGCACCTGGACCCGCACAGAGGATTATAACGGAACCGGAGTTTCCGGAATGATAGTAACAAGCAACAAGCCCGGTTATACCGACAAGTCAATCTTCCTTCCCGCGGCGGGCGACATCTACGACAGCGAACTGCGCAACGTCGGCTCCAGCGGTTACTACTGGTCTTCGTCCCTCAAAACCGACACCCCGGACTATGCGTACTACGTCTATTTCAATTCCCGCAATGCCCGCTGGTTCGACAATTACCGCCACGTAGGCAAATCCATCCGTCCCGTTTATGGAGAAGTGGTGCCCGTATCCAGCATATCGATACCGGCAACCATGGAATTACAACGCAACGTTTCGGCAACACTTACACCAACGATACTCCCCGAGAATGCCACATACAAGAATCTGACCTGGATTTCTTCCGACGAATCTGTCGCCACCGTTGATGCCTCGGGCACTATAACAGCGAGGGCAAAGGGAAAAGCGACCATTACTGTCTATTCTGCAGATGCTTCCGTGATGGCTGCCTGTGAGGTTTCCGTCATAGTTGTTACTATCCCCAACGGTTATGAATACGTGGACCTGGGATTGCCTTCCGGCCTGAAGTGGGCCACGATGAACGTCGGTGCCACCAAGCCTGAGGAGTACGGCGAGTATTTCGCCTGGGGCGAGACGGAGCCGAAGTCCAATTATAGTTGGTCAACGTACAAGTGGTGCAACGGCAATTATGACTCCTTGACTAAGTATAATACAGGCGATTTCTACGGTACAGTTGATAATAAGACCGTCCTTGACCCCGAGGACGATGCTGCTCAAGAGAACTTGGGTGGTACTTGGCGAACGCCGACATATGCTGAGTGGGAGGAATTAATAAACAATTGCACCTGGACTTTGACGAGCAATTACAACGGAACAGGCGTAGCCGGAATAATAGTAGCCAGCAATAAGTCCGGTTACACCGACAAGTCCATATTCCTTCCCGCTGCTGGCTATTGGAATGACGGCAGCCTTAGCAGTGCTGGTTCATACGGCGTTTACTGGTCTTCCTCCCTTCATTACGATGTCCCCTGCGCTTACAGCCTCGTCTTCTACAATTCCAGCGGCACCGTCTGGGAGGGCAGCGGCCGCTGCACCGGGCAATCCGTTCGTCCTGTCACAGAATAATAGCCGGGCAAGGCGAAGCCCAGCCCGGCAGCCGGATGCGAATGCGTCCGGCATCAGTCCTTCCTGTCATGGGTGAAGCCCGGAAAGATACGGCCGGAGGCCGTCAAATTTTAAATTCAAAAACGTGAAGATCCTGAGCGTCATATCCCTTTCCTTCCTGCTCCTCCTGGCGTCCTGCCAGGGGGCGGGCACGCGGGAGGCGATATCCAGGCAACTGGAGATGTATCCCGAGTCCCGGGTACAGGATATCTACAAGAGTTTCTGCCAGGACAACCTCGGTCCGGGGCATCTTATTCCGAATATAGATGCCGCAAGGACGTACCTGACGGAAGAATTGCGCCGTTACCGGGAAGACCTCGACAGCGCACGCTACCGGAAGCCGCAGCTGCACCTGGTGCCCGTCGGGGACCGGGGGAATTATGTCCGGGTGGACCTGTCCGTCGTACTCGACTCCCTTGTGAGCGCCGACGCCCTGCTCGACGCTTTCGTACGCAGCGCCAATGAAGGGCCGACCGTCTCCCCCGAAGAGTGGAAAGCCAAATGGGCCACCGTAGCCGCCGTCATCCGCAAATCTTTTCCCGACATTCCCGACGCCGACCGCGACCTCGCCGCCATCGACTCCCTGCTGGCCTGCGGTCACCTGATCCTCCACCACAGTCCCAACTACAACGAGGCCTACCACCCCCACTACCGTATCGTCTCAAAGGATATTTTTGACTTTTCCCCCTTGCGACAGGACCCTGGGCACCGCCCCAATCCTGTCACCGAGTGATTCTCACTGTTTTCTGCCATTTCCCCTTCGCGAAAGGACTCTGGGCACCGCCACAATCCCGTCGCCTAACGTTTGCCTTCAGCCCGTTCGAAAATTTCCGTCCGATCCCAATCCTTCCAATACCGTAATGCCAAGCTGCGGACATATTGCCAATAGGGCGAAGTGTGGCCATACAGGTCGACCCCTTTCCGGATATCGGCCCTGATAACCTCCTCGTACTCAGGCTTCAACCGCAACTCGACGGTTTCCCCGCCGCAACTGAACCTTGCCCTTGTAGAACACTCTTTCCCCTCTGAACCGACAGCAAACAGCCCGTGTCCCATAGATGCACCGGTACTGACCTGCAATCCGTCATTGAAGCAACTCACCGGAGGAACGCTCCCCGCAAAAGAAACGACGGAGATATCTCCACCAGCCCCCATCTTCTCAAACAGCTCCACAGCCAGCACCCCCATCTTGGCCCCCAGGGTAGAGTAAATCCCCAAATGCCCGTGAATCTCGTTGGTAAGAACCACCGACCGCCACTCCCTCTCCCCGTAACGACGGACACACTCGCCGGCAATTCCAGCAACATCATCCGTATAAAGCTCCAACGGCAGAACAAAACTTTTAAGAACCCCGGTCATACGCTAAAAGAATAAATTAGAACCAAGAACGATTCCTCCGCGAATATACAAATAATAACGGCACGCACCAACTTGAAATGACCGCCCTCTCCATGCGCGACAGGATTCAGAGCGCCTCCACAATCCCGTCGCCAAGCATCCCAAGCCGCAGGCTGATAGAAATAAGAGACCCGCATCCGACAGACCGTGGCCGCCCCCGGCCGCGTGAGGGGGAGGGGCCCGCGCCGAGAGGCGTGGGAGGGATGAGTTTGTATGGACGTCCGGTGGACGTCCATACAAACTCAGTCTGTCGGATGCGGGTCTCTTATTTCTATCAGCCTGCGGCCCGCCCCCCTTTTGGATTTTTACACACTTTTTCCCATCTTTGAGACTTTGATTATGAATATGATAGGAAAAAGAGAGAATTTCGGCAGCCAATTCACCTTCATTATGGCGATGGCCGGGTCGGCGATCGGACTCGGCAATATCTGGCGCTTCCCCTACATGGTCGGAGAACACGGCGGCGCAGCGTTCATCATAGCATACATACTCTGCTGCCTCACCATCGCCCTTCCCGGCTTCGTCTGCGAGGCCATCATAGGCCGCAGGGCACGCCTCGGCGTTTACGGCGCATTCAGCAAACTCGCACCCGGCACCAAATGGAAATGGATGGGAGCCGCATGCGTCCTCACCAGCTTCATAATCGTCAGCTTCTACAGCGTCGTAGGCGGATGGTCCCTCGACTTCCTCCTCCGCTCCCTGACCGGCAAACTCTCCCACGGCAATCCCGACGGCGCCGTAGCCATCTTCAACAAAATGGCCGCATCCCCCGTCGAATCCATATCGATGATGGCCGCATTCCTCGGCCTCACCGCCCTCATCGTCCTCGGCGGCGTCAAGAAAGGCATAGAAAAATTCACCAAGATAACGATGCCGATGCTCTTCTTCCTCATGCTCCTCATCGTCGTCTTCTCCTGCCTGCTGCCCGGCGCCGGCGAAGGCATCCGTTACCTCATCAAACCCGACTTCAGCAAGCTCGACGGCGACGGATGGGCCGCCGCCCTCGGCCAGGCATTCTTCTCCATGTCCCTCGGCATGGGCACCGTGCTCATCTACTCCTCCTTCATGAAGAAGGAAGACAGCATCATCAAGTCCGGCCTCTGGACCGCCGGCTCCGACACCATGTTCGCCCTCATCAGCGGATTCGCCATCATGCCAGCCGTATTCTCAGCCGGCATCGAACCCTCCGCCGGCCCGCCCCTGGTGTACGAAACCCTCCCGTACATATTCGCCAAAATGGGACAGGATGCCCCCATCCTCGGTTACGCAGTCACCCTGGCCTTCTTCCTCGCCGTCCTCACCGCCGCCCTCACGTCGTCGATATCGATGTTCGAAGTCTGCGTGGAGCACGCCGTCGAACAATACGGATTCAAGCGCTGGCAGGCCGTCCTCGCCTTCTTCGTCCCGGGATTCATCCTCGGCATCTTCTGCTCCCTCTCCTTCGGCCCGATGAAGGACGTCAAACTCTTTGACAAGACCATCTTCGACCTCTGCGACTACGCCAGTTCCAACATCCTCATGACCCTCGGAGCACTCGTCTTCGTCCTCTTCGTCGGCTGGAAGATGAAAAAGGCCGATGTGCGCGACGAACTCACCAGCGGCGGCACCGTCCGCCTCGGCAACGGAGTTTTCAACGTCATCTATTTCCTCATCCGCTGGATAATACCGCCCGCAATCCTCGTCATTTTCCTCATCAACATACTGCAGTAACGGAAAATAATTGCTATATTCGCAAGATATGGCAAAGGAAGACACCCCGCTACTCAAACAATATTTCGCAACCAAGGCCCAGCACCCCGAAGCCCTGCTGCTTTACCGCGTAGGCGACTTCTACGAGTGCTATTCCGACGACGCCGTCACGCTCAGCAAAGTCCTCGGAATGGTCCTCACGCGCCGCTCCAACGGCGAAAAAGGGGACACCGAAATGGCCGGCTTCCCTCATCACGCGCTCGACACCTACCTTCCCAAGCTGGTCCGCGCCGGCTTCAAGGTCGCCATCTGCGACCAGCTCGAGGACCCCAAGCTCGCCAAAGGCAAACTCGTCCAGCGCGGAGTGACGGAAATCCTCACCCCCGGCATAGCCTTCGGCGAAACGATGCTCGAGGGCAAGGAGCACAACTGGCTCGCAGGCCTCACCTACGACGGCCCCGAATGCGGCGCCGCCTTCCTGGACGTCTCCACCGGCACCTTCAAGGTCGCCCAGGGCAGCCCCGACTACATATCCACCCTCCTGTATTCCTTCCACCCCAAGGAACTGGTAGTGCAGCGCGACATCTGGCGCACCGTACGCGACAGGCACCCCGATTTCTACGTCACCGCCCTCGACGAATGGGCCTTCGTTCCCGACGCCGCCACCGAAAAACTCTGCTCCCAGCTGGGTGTAAGCTCCCTCAAAGGCTTCGCCGTAGACCGCTTCCCGCTTGCCGTATGCTCCGCCGGCGCGCTCGTCTTCTACCTTGAGCAGACCCACCACACCGGCCTGCGGAACATCTGTTCCATCAGCCGCATCGACGAAGGCAGCTTCGTCTGGATGGACCGCTTCACCTTGCGCAACCTGGAAATCTTCCAGAGCAACGCCGGCCGCGAGGGCGTCAGCCTCGTCGACGTACTCGACCGCTGCTGCTCCCCGATGGGCAGCCGCCTCCTCCGCGAATGGCTGGCGCTCCCCATAATGGACATCCCCACGCTCAACGGCCGCTACGACGTCGTCAGCTTCTTCATCGACAACGAAGAGGCCCTGCAGGACCTCCGCGCCCGCATATCCGACATAGGCGACCTGGAGCGCATCACCGCCCGCGCCGCCACCGGCAAGATCAACCCCCGCGAGGTGATGCAGCTGGCGCGTTCCCTCGGCCAGATGACCCCCGTCCGCGGCATCTGTTCCGACACCGGCATCCCCGCCCTCGAAAAACTCGCCAAAGGCCTCAGGGACACCGACCCCCTGCTTGCCAGGATACAGAAGACGATGGCTCCCAATCCCGCCCCCCAGATCGGCAAGGGCGAAGTCATCGCCCGCGGCGTCAGCAAGGAACTGGACGAACTGCGCGACATCTCCTCCGGCGGCCGCGACTACCTGCAGGAAATGCAGCGCCGCGAGGTCGAACGCACCGGCATCAGCTCCCTCAAAATAGGCTACAACAACGTCTTCGGCTACTACATCGAGGTGCGCAACACCTACCGCGACCAGGTCCCCCCGGACTGGATCCGCAAGCAGACCCTCGTCTCCGGCGAACGCTACGTCACCGAAGAGCTGAAGGAATACGAACGCAAGATACTCGACGCCGAGGGTTCCATCTACCAGATCGAGGCCGACCTCTACGCCCGCCTGGTCGAAGACATCCGCTCCCGCATCAAGGACATCCAGTCCGACTGCCGCGTCATCTCCCAGCTCGACGTCCTGCAGGGTTACGCCGTCCAGGCCATCGACAGGGGCTACTGCCGCCCCGTCCTGGACAAGTCCCTCTCCTTTGAGATAAAAGGCGGCCGCCATCCCGTCATCGAGACCATGATGCAGCCCGGCGAGAAGTATGTCCCCAACGACATCTCCATGGATAGCCGCAGCGAGCAGATAATGATACTCACCGGCCCCAACATGTCCGGAAAGTCCGCCCTGCTGCGCCAGACGGCCCTCATAGTGCTGATGGCCCAGGCCGGCTCCTTCGTCCCCGCCGAATCCGCCAGGATAGGCATATTCGACAAGATATTCACCCGCGTCGGAGCCACCGACAACATCTCCCGCGGCGAATCCACCTTCATGGTGGAAATGCTGGAGACGTCGATGATAATGCACAACCTCTCCGAGCGCTCCCTGGTGCTGATGGACGAAATCGGCCGAGGCACCTCCACCTACGACGGCATGTCCATCGCCAGTGCCCTTGTAGAATACGTCCACCAGCGCGGCCACGGCGCCAAGACCCTCTTCGCCACCCACTACCACGAGCTCAACGACCTGGAAAACCGCTTCCAGCGCGTACACAACTGGCATATAGCGGTAAAGGAAGACGGCCATGACGTCATCTTCCTCCGCAAGCTGGAACGCGGCGGAGTGGCCCACAGCTTCGGTATCCACGTGGCCAGGATGGCCGGTATGCCCCGCGAGGTGATAGACTCCGCCGAGCGAACCCTCCGCGACCTGGAGCGCCGTGAGCGCAACGCCGACGCCCTCTCCAAAAACACCGCCGAAGACGGCAGCGTGCAGCTTTCCTTCTTCCAGCTCGACGACCCCACTCTGGGCTCGATCCGGGAACAGCTCCTCGCCGCCGACCTCGACAACATGACGCCCCTGCGCGCCTTCGACCTGCTGCGCAAACTCAAAGAAGAAGTAGGAGCCGACCAATGAAACGAGTCCTCATCATAACCTATTACTGGCCGCCCACCGCCGGAAGCGGCGTGCAGCGCTGGCTCAAGTTTTCCAAATACCTGTCCCGCTTCGGCTGGGAATGCGTCGTCTATACCCCGGAGAACCCGGACCAGCTGGCGGTCGATGTAAGCCTGCTGACCGACATCCCCGAGGGGCTTGAAGTCATCAAGCGTCCCATCCGCGAGCCCTACGGCTTCTACCGCAAGGTGGTCAAGTCTTCCGGCAAGGGAGCCGGCGTCAATCAGCTCAACGCCCAGAAGAAAACCCTGCTGCAGCAGCTTGCGGTGATGGTCCGGGGCAATCTGTTCGTACCCGATCCGCGTGCCGGCTGGATCCGCCCGTCAGTCCGTTTCCTTACGTCATACCTCAAGGACCATCCCGTAGATACGGTGGTCACCACCGGTCCGCCCCACTCCATGCACCTCATCGGGCTCGGCCTCAAACGCCGCACCGGAGTGCGCTGGGTGGCCGATTTCCGCGACGCCTGGACGGAGATATTCTACTTCAAGCATATGAAGCTCCTGCCGTGGACTGCGGCGCGCCACCGCCGACTGGAGAAACAGGTGCTCGACGAGGCCGATACCGTTGTTTCCGTTTCACCGCTCGAGCGGGAGGATTTCCAGAAACGCACCTCGACTCCGGTACTCCTTCTGACCAACGGATACGACGACGCCGACTTCTGCACCGACGCCCCTGCCCTTCCCGCCGAACGCTTCACCGTAGTCAATACCGGCCTATTCTCCTCCGACGGCAACCCCCTGTGCCTGTGGGACATCCTTGCCCGCAAGTGCACTTCCGACAGCAACTTCAAGCGGCAGCTCCGCATACGCCTCGCCGGCAAGGTCGATCCTGAAATCTTCGACGCCCTGCGCGTCCGCGGCCTGTCCGACAACGTCGACGACCTCGGCTACCTGCCGCATTACAAGACAGTAGCGGAGCAGCGCAGCGCCAATGTCCTCCTGCTGTTGCTCCGTCACGAACCGGAGTACGCCAAGGCCCTTCCCGGAAAGATTTTTGAATACCTCGCGGCGCGCCGTCCCGTACTGGGAATCGGCCAGGAAGACAGCGCCTCAGCCCGCGTGCTCGGCGAAACGGGCGCCGGAGTGATGTACGACTGGGACCGTGAGGAATCCCTCCGGAATTATATCGACAGCGCCTGGGAGCGCCACCTTCGCGGCGAGGACGGCCCGTGCACCGGCGACATTTCGGCATTTTCACGCATTGAACTCACCCGCCGTATGGCAGAGATACTATGACAAAATCCACTTCCGAACAATTCCGCTGTCCGCGCTGCGGCAGGACGTACCAATCCCCGGTGTACTCATTCATAGACGCCACCGGCGAGCCCGAACTGCAGGCCGGAGTGCTCAGCGGCGAGCTTTTCGTGCGTGAATGCCCGGAGTGCGGCCTGCGCGAACTTATCGGTTCCCCGGTGGTGTACAAGGACGAAAACTGCCTCGTATGCCTGTCGGACCGCAGTATTTCCGTAGAAGGGCTCGAAGGCCTGAGCGGCAGGCTGGTGTCCAATGTGGGCGACCTCATAGAGAAAGTCAAGATATTCCACGCCGGGCTGGACGACGCCGCGCTGGAGTTCTGCAAATTCGTCACCCGTTCCGAGATGGGCAGGGAAGTCCAGCTGAAGTTCCTGCGCACCGAGGGCGTCGACAACGAAATCATTTTCACCTATCCGGAAGACTCACAGATGCAGCTTCTGGCCGTAGGCTTCAACGTTTACGAGGACTGCGCCGCCATCATCGGCCGCAATCCCGTCATCGGGGAGAGCCTCCACGGCCTTGTGAGAGTGGATTCCGCCTGGGTGGAACAATTTATCCGATAGCAGCATGAAGAAACAGATTCTCATAATCGCCGGCATAGTGCTGGGCTTCCTGGTACTCTCCTACGCATTCGTCCCGGACGTCCTCTCCGGCAAGGTCGTCAATCAGTCCGACATCTCCGGATGGATGGGAATGTCCCACGAAAAGCTGGAGTGGGACAAGGCGCATCCCGGCGAGCCCGCCGCCTGGACGGAATCGATGTTCGGCGGCATGCCCACCATCGCATTCACAAGCCCCAGTACGGGCGACGTCACCAAGCCGGTATATGACTTCCTGTTGACGGGCAAGCGTCCGGCGACATATTTCTTCATATCGCTGCTGGGGGCCTTCCTGCTGATGCTGTCGCTCGGTATCAGTCCGCTGGTCGCGGCCGGAGGCGCCATCGCCGTCACCTTCTGCTCGTACAATATGCAGATCATCCAGGTAGGCCACAACACCAAGATGATGGCCCTGGCATACGTGCCCTGGGTGCTTGCAGCCCTGGTTTTCACCTATCGCAAGGCGGTTGAGGAGGGGCTCGGCAAGCGCAGGCGCCTTGCCTGCATAGGCCTCGGTGCGGCCCTCTTCGGCGTTTCCGTATCCTTCCAGATCAAGGCCCATCATCCGCAGATTTCCTATTATCTTGCCATCATCATACTGCTGTACGTGCTTGTGCTGTTCGTATGGATGATTGCCCGCAAGAAGCCGCAGAAGTACTTCTGGCTGGCTTCGGTGCTGCTGCTGGTACTGGGACTCACCGGAGTCGCGACCAATGCGTCGAGCCTCCTTCCCACCTGGGAGTACACTCCGTATTCGATGCGCGGCGGCTCCTCCGAGGGCGGCGCCAGGGAAGGCGGCACCAAGGGCCTCGACATCGACTATGCAACGGCCTGGTCCTACGGCTGGGAGGAACTTCCCAACCTCGTCATACCCAATTACAACGGCGGATCGTCGGCGGGAGAGCTTAGCATGAAGTCGGAGACCGTGGAACTGCTTCGAAGGGCCGGTCAGCCCAACCTCGCGCAGGTCCGCAAGAGCCTTCCGACCTATTGGGGCCCCCAGCCCTTCACCGCCGGCCCTATGTATATGGGTGCCATTACGGTGTTCCTGTTCATATTCGGCCTGATGTACTGGAAGGGCAAGGAGAAATGGTGGCTGGCGGCGGCTTCGCTGCTGGCGGTGCTGCTGTCGCTCGGCAGCCATTTCCTGTGGTTTACCAAACTGTTCTACGACCTGGCGCCGCTGTACAACAAGTTCCGTACGGTGTCGATGGCCCTGGTGATACTCCAGTTCACTCTGCCTGTGCTGGGATTCCTTATGCTCGACCGCATCGTGAAAGGCGAGCCCGACGTCCGCGCGCTTAGCCGCAAGGTGCTCACCGCCGGCGGGGTTTCATTAGGCCTTGTGCTGCTTCTGGCGGTGCTGCAGAGCATGTTCGGCTCCTTCTCCGGAGCCGCCGACGCCGGCCAGCCCGACGTGCTGGTCCAGGCGCTCATGACAGACCGTATGGACCTTATGTGGACCGATACGCTGCGCTCACTGCTGCTTATCGCCGCCGCTGTCGTCGTCCTCCTCTGGGGTGCCGGCAAGCAGGGCCGCCGCATCCCGGCTGCCGCAATCGTATGCGTGCTGGTGCTTCTGGACATGTTTACGGTGGGCAAGCGGTATCTTAATCACGACGATTTCCTGCCCGCCAAGACTTTCAGCAACCAGATCGCCAAGCGTCCGGTGGACGAAGCAATACTTGCAGACAAAGACCCGTCCTTCCGCGTGGTCGATCTCAGCGTCAATATCTTCAACGACTCCCATCCTTCCTACTGGCACAAGAACATCGGCGGATACTCGCCGGCAAAGCTCCAGCGCTATCAGGAGTATATCGACGCCCGCCTGGCGAAGGACCTTTCCACCCTGGGCAAGTCCTTCAGCGGCGCCAGGACGGTAGGGGAGGCGGAGGATATGCTGCCTTACCTGGAGAGCCTCTCTTCGCTCAACTGCCGTTACATCATCATTTCTCCGGACAATGCTCCTTTGACGTACAAGTATGCCAGAGGCAATGCCTGGTTCGAGTCGGCGGACGGCTCGGTTGAACTGACTTCCTACAGCCCCGACCGCCTGGAATACTCATTCAGCAGCCCCGAGGGAGGCCGTGCGGTGTTCAGCGAGGTGTATTATCCGGCCGGATGGGTGGCGCGTCTCGACGACGGCACGCAGCTGCCCATCGGACTCTACGAGGGCGGAGCCGATGAGCTTGGAACGGTAGCGGGAGGCCTGCTGCGTTGCATAGACCTCCCGTCCGGTGCCCATAAGCTCACGATGAGCTTCGAGCCTGTTTCTTATGAAAGGGGCGCCTGGATTTCCCGCCTGAGTTCAATCATTCTTCTTTTGCTGCTCGCGGGAAGCGTGGCGTTTATTGCTGTGCCTTCGCGGCGGCGCGTATAAGTTCTGCCAGTTCTGCCCTCAGTTTGAGGGGATCGGACACGTTGGCGGAGCCTTTGGCGACCAGTTCGGAGGCCATGTCGAAACTTGCATTTCCCTTGTACTGGGAATCCCTGAGCGTCAGGCAGAAGGCCGTTATGCCCGCTGCGAAGCTGAATTCGGGGGAAGAGACGTATTCGGCCTTGGGGACGGTGACCTTCAGGCTGAGCGGGCGGCTTTCCTGTCCGAGGGCCTTCTTGTAGCGGACGTCGAAGGTAGCGGCAGGGGCTGATTCGGTGAAGCCCTGGGCCGGTATGAGTTCGTAGATGGCCGTTACGGTCTGGCCGGCGCCGATTTCGCCTGCGTCTTTCTTGTCGTCCTCGAAGTCTTCGTTGTTCATGACGCGGTTCTCGTAGCCTATGAGACGGTAGCTGTCTACGGCGTCGGTGAAGGTCAGCTGGCACTTGGTGTCGTTGGCCACGGAGTAGAAGTGGGAGCGCTCGTGGACGAAGACCTTCATCATTTCATTCTCGCAGTCGATGTAGGTATAGGTGCCGTTGCCGTGGTTGGAGAGGTTCTCCATGCGGGAATCCTGGTAGTTGCCCTGACCGAAGCCCATTATGCTTAGGTAGATGCCCTTTTCCTGGTAGCTCTCCACCATCTCTACGAGTTCTTCCGTCGAGGAGACGCCGACGTTGAAGTCGCCGTCGGTGCACATTATGATGCGGTTGTTGCCGCCGGTCATATAGTGCCCCGAGGCCTCGTCGTAGGCCATTTTCATCGCTGCGCCGCCGGCGGTGGAGCCGTCTGCCTCCAGCTTGCGGATGATGCGCTTGATGGCGGCGGGATCCTTTACGAGGGTGGACTCCAGGGGCATCGAGACGCTGCCGGAATAGGTGATAATGGCAACGCGGTCGACGGGACGCATATAGTCCAGCATGTTGCACAGGCCGCTCTTGAGGAGCTCGATGCGGTCGTCGCCGCGCATGGAGCCGGAGGTGTCGATGAGGAATATGTAGTTTGCCGGGGGAATCTCGCCATCCGACAGGGACTTGCCCTTGAGTCCGAGGCGCAGGAGCTTGTGGGACGCGTTCCAGGGGCAGTCGCCTATCTCTGCGTTGATGGCTACGGTCTCGTCGCCGGTGGGCTCGGTGTAGTCGAAGGTGAAATAGTTGAGGAACTCTTCGGTCCTGACGGCGTTTTTACCGGGGATATAGCCCTGTTTGAGGCAGCGGCGGGTGTAGGCGTAGGATGCGCCGTCGGCGTCGATGCTGAAGGTGGAAACGGGCTGTTCGCTTACCTTAATGAAGTCGTTTTCCGTTATTTCGTCGAAGCTGTCGCCGGATTGGGGTTCGTCCATGCCGGGCTCGAACATGCCAACGGCGTCGTCGGACATGTAATAGCCCTTTTCGGGGGCAAAGGGTGCAAATTCGGCATTGCTGCATGAGGTAAGCAGAAGGGCCAGAATCGCAATCGTCGTAATTCGTTTCATAAGTTGTGGGTTTTACAATACTAATCCTTATTTTTGCTGAATCTTGCGTGCGGGGTGCAAGATTTTGTTCCCACGCGGATTTATAGGTAGAAATGAGATTGTTAAGAGGAATTTTGTGCCTTGCGGCGCTACTTGCGGTTTCATGCAGCAAAGAAGCTGGTTTCAATTTTTCCGATGCTGCGCCGGAGTTCTACAAGGCTGACGTAATAGTCACCATCAAGCAGGATGCTGATGGGACCGTGTTCTTCCAGTACGGAAGCGACAGGCTCTATCCCGGCGCGGGCTACCCCTTCGAGCGCCAGTGCCGGGCCATGGCTTCGGTTACCATTTATGCGGAAGAAGTGCCCCTGTACGGCCACCGGGTGGATGTCAACTGGCTGGAGCCCATCGACCAGGGGGCCTTTATACCCTATCCCGCCGAGGGCTACGGCTCCGACGGCATCGACGTCCTTACCAAGTCCTGGATAACCAGCGTGGAAGACGGCTACGTCACTCTGCACTACATGGCCTGGTGGGGAGATCCCGCCGGCCACCACGACTTCTTCCTCGTACAGGGAGAAGACCCGTACGAACTCACGCTTATGCACAATGCCAACGGCGATGAAGAAACCGTCTATTCAGAAGGAACGATATACTTTGACATAAATTCGCTGCCCCCTACGGAGGACGGCCCTCACAAACTGAGGATTAACTGGACATCGACGGAAGGAAATCCCGTCAGCGCCGAATTTGATTTCGAAACACGTACATAACCTGTCCGATCAAGAATTGGCGCAGCTTGTCGGCGACGGGAATCCCCGGGGCCAGAGGGAGCTTTACGACCGCTATGCCGGATACCTCTCGGCCGTGGTGCGCAGGTACCTGCCGGACGAGGATGTTGCGAAAGACGTACTGCAGGAGGCCTTCATCAGCATTTTCCGGAACTTCCACGGTTTCGAGTACCGCGGAGAAGGCTCCCTGAAAGCCTGGATGACAAGGATAGCGGTCAACGGCGCCCTGCACGAACTGCGAGGCAAGAAGGTGACGGAAGACGTGGAAAGGCTTCCGGACCGCCCGGATGAAGACCCGGAAGTCTCGGACATACCGCTGGCCGTGCTGCAGAAGATGATCCAGGGCCTGCCCGACGGCTACAGGACGGTTTTCAACCTGTATGTCTTCGAGCAGATGCCCCACAGACAGATAGCGTCGCTGCTGGGAATCAAGGAGAACTCCTCGGCCTCCCAGCTGCTCAGGGCCAAAGCCCTCCTGGCGCGCGAAATTAAAGAATATAGGAAGAAAAATGACAGATAAGAATTGGAATGACGATCTCCGGCAACGGATGTCGGAGTACACCGAAAACCCTCCCGAAGGTCTCTGGGAGGCACTCAAGGCCGCCGGAGCTGTTGGGGCTGAAGAGGTTGCCGGGGCTGGCGCTGAGGCTGCCGGAGCGGCCGGCGGCGGACTGTTTGCCAGGCTGTTCGGCCGGCGGACGGCCCCTGTATGGTGGTCGCTCGCTGGTGTTGCGGCCGCCGTTGCTGCGGTTTTGATTCTCCGCGTCCCTGGAGGTTCCGTCAAGGTCAATCCGGCCGACGCCATAATTGTCGACAACCCCGGAGCTGTCGCACAGACGGATATTCCTGAGGTCGTTGAGGCTCAAGAGCCCACCCGGGTGCAAACAACCCCCGTTTTGCCCCCCGCAGACGGTAAATCCTCCACCTCGGGTGCAAATCACCCCGGTTTTGCCCCCGGCGGTAGCAATCGCGGAGCGGTCACCTCGGTTTCTTCGGGAAATTCCTCTTCGAACGTCGCTTCTACGGATGTTCCGGCAGGCGTATCATCGTTGAACGGTTCCGCCGCTTCCTCTACTGACGTTCAAGCCGCCTCCTCTTCCAACGTTTCATCGGTCGCAGCCTCTTCAGACAATCCGGATGCGTCCTCCTCTTCTGACCTTTCGACCGCCGTCTCCACTTCTGTCATTTCGACCGAAGCGCAGCGGAGTGGAGAAATCTCATCCTCCGACCAGGATCAAAACGCCACAGTCTCAATTCCGGACACCACCGAGCAGGCCCCGTTCGGATCGAATCAGTCCGATTTTGATCCCGAATCCGTCTCCCGCCCCGTCAAGCGCGACAGGCCCCTTATCGCCGCCACCCTCGTCGGTGCCGGTATGCCCGGAGGCTCATCGGTCACCAATACAATCAATTACGGCCTCCGGACGGGCAACCTCAAAATGGCCGCAGGACCGCGTGAGGCCACGATGCTCAGCCGCAACCGCGTCACCGAGACATCGATCACACGCCGCCTCGACTTCCAACTCGGCCTCATGGTCAGTTTCGACATCACCCGCCACTGGGGCATCGAAACCGGCCTCCTGTACACCCGCCTTGCATCGACGGCAAGATCCATCAGCGGCCAGATTACATCGACGTCTGAGGACAAACTCAACTACCTCGGTCTCCCGGTTCACGTTATCTACACCCCCGTGCAGCTGCGTCTCCTGTCCGTTTACTTCTCCGCAGGTCCGGAGCTGGAATACGGAATCGCCCGCAATTGGAGGGTCTACGACATGATCGACTCCGGCATCACCGCCTCCGACCGCGGCTCCGACTTCCTCGGCGACTTCATCCTCTCCGGAAGCCTCAACGCCGGAATCCAGATCCACCCCACCCGCCACGGAGCCTTCTTCCTTCAGCCTGGAGTTGTCTTCCGCCACGTCTGGGACACCACCCTGGAATCCTACTACACAGACCACCCGGTCTCCTTCCGCCTCTCCGCCGGCTACAGGATTACATTCTAAGCCCGGAACGCCACAGCCGACGGAACACGTCGGGCTTTTGAGCACCGTTTCAATCCTGCCATTGCAGGATTATTGCACCTTCAGTCCATTCAATTACCCGCGAAGACAACGTGAGCACTCCCACATCGTCTTCGCGAACAGTTTTGCCGGCGTTTCGCCCTTCTCCCGCCCGCGAAGACAACGTGGGCACTCCCACATCGTCCTCGAGGATAAGTATAAAGGAACCGTCAGCTGAAGCCCTCTCGTTGTACGCATTCCCTTATAGTAAGAGGTGGAGGCTCCAGAGGCTTAATTTGGTACCACCCTGTCGAACCGCTGCGAGGGTGGGAGCGAAAAGCGGCTTCAGCGGCGCCACCCTGTTAAACCGCTGCGAGGGTGGGAGCGAAAAGCGGCTTCAACGGCACCACCCTGTCGACCAGATGCGAGGGTGGGAGCGAAAAGCGGCTTCAACGGCACCACCCTGTCGACCAGATGTGAGGGTGGGTCCGAAATGTGCCCTCAACGGCACCACCCTGTCGACCAGATGCGAGGGTGGGTCCGAAAAAGCGGCCTCAACGGCACCACCCTGCAAAGCCGATGCGAGGGTGGGCCCGAAAAGGCGTCCTCAGAACCGGTAGCCAGCGCCGAGTAGAATGATAGATGCGGCGGGGCTGAAATTGAGTTCGGCGACTCCGTAGAAGTGGTTGGCGCCGAAGTTGATGCCCACTGGGGCGATATAGGGAAGGATTGGTATCTGGCTGGGCAGGTAGCCGAGTCCGAAGGCGGTGTAGAGGCGCACGGCGTCGGTGCGATACCATTTCCAGCGGAAATCAAAGTTGAACGACACCCACCAGCGGGAGCTGTGATCTACCGAGATGGGGTCGCTTTTCCAGTCATAATCTCTGCCCTCGGCCACTGAGCCGTCGGGGTTGACCAAGTCGATACTCCGGAATTTTTCCTGAGTGTAAAACTGCGACACTGCGTCCACGACGAAGTTGAAATCCCATTTCTCACTGATCGCATACGTGTACCCAAGGTTGATGCATGATCGAAGGTGGGTTGTTTCGCGAATTCCGTTCCACCGCATTCTGCTGCCACCTCCGAGCATGAAGCCGTGAAGTGGAGGAATGCCGCTGGATATCTCAATGGCGTGACGATGTTCGGGGTCGAAGTGCTGTGCCCTCACTGGAAGGCAAACGGCAATGACGGTCAGAATTGCAAATAACCTTTTCATGCCTCATAAATACGCAGAAACCTCAAATCTTGCATTACAGCAAAAAAAACAGGCCGACCCGATAAAAGGCCGGCCTGCTGAAGTAAAGTCTTGAGAATTAGTCCTCGTCCTTCTCCTGAGCAGCGTAGTCTGCGAGGAGCTTGTTCTGGACATCTCCCGGTACGGGCTGGTAGTCGGCGAACTCCATGGTGAAGGTCGCGCTGCCGGCGGTGAGGGAGCTGAGGGTTGTGGAGTAGCGGTAAAGCTCTGCCAGAGGCACGCGGGCCTTGAGGATGGCGAAGCCCTTGTCCGCACCCATGTCGCCGAGCATGCCGCGGCGGTTCTGGAGGTCGGACATGACGGCGCCCTGGTACTCGCTCGGGGTCATGACCTCGACGTTGTAGATGGGCTCGAGGATCTTCGGACCGGCGTTGCGGAATGCCTCACGGAAGGCGTTGCGGCCTGCGATGATGAAGGCGATTTCCTTGGAGTCGACCGGGTGCATCTTGCCGTCGTACACGAAGACGCGGATGTCGCGGGCGTAGGAACCGGTGAGAGGGCCCTCGACCATACGCTCCTTGATACCCTTGAGGATTGCGGGCATGAAGCCGAGGTCGATGGAACCGCCGACGACGCAGTTGTAGAACTCCAGTTTGCCGCCCCATTCGAGCTCGGTGATATCCTGGGTCTTGATGTTGAGCTGGGTCTCCTTGCCGTTGATCATGAACTTGGTGTTGAGTTCTCCCTCTGCAGGGCAGACGAGGAGGTGTACCTCACCGAACTGGCCGGCGCCGCCGGACTGCTTCTTGTGGCGGTACTGTGCGCATGCCACCTTGGTGATGGTCTCACGGTAGGGCACCTTGGGTGCGAAGAGCTCGACCTCGAGGCCGAATTCGTTGTTGATACGCCACTTGACGATGTTGATGTGCTGCTCGCCGTTTCCGCTGAGGATGGTCTGGCGGAGTTCCTTGGAGTACTCTACCACGACGGTAGGATCCTGGGATGCGATCTTCTTGAGGGCGTCGCCGAGTTTCTGGTCGTCCTGCTGGACTTTGGCCTTGATGGCGCAGCGGTACTTGGGAGCCGGATACTGGATGCGGTCGTAGACGATGTCGGAGCCGGGGGCTGCGAGGGTGGTGCTGGACTTGCTGTTCTTGAGCTTGACGGCGCAGCCGAAGTCTCCTGCGTGGAGGCTGGTGACGGCCTCTTTCTTGGAGCCTGCGACGGCGTAGATGGCGGACAGACGGTCCTTGCCGCCGGAGACGGGATCCTCGAGATCCATGCCTGCGGTAAGGGTGCCGCTCATCACCTTGAAGTAAGACACCTCACCGAGGTGCTGCTCGACGTCGTTCTTGTAGATGAAGATGGAGCAAGGGCCGTCCTGCTTGACTGCGGGAACGGGGGCCACGTCGCGGATGAACTCGAGGATACGGCCTACGCCGACGTCCTTCTTGCCGCAGACGCAGAAGACGGGATACACGTCACCGGAAACGATGCCCTTGTTGAGGCCGCTGTGGATTTCCTCCTCGCTGAGGGTGCCTTCCTCGAAGAACTTCTCCATGAGGGCGTCGTCGAACTCGGCGGCCTTCTCGATGAGGGCCTCGCGGTACTCCTCTGCCTGGTCGGCGTACTGGGCGGGGATGTCCAGGACCTGGCCGTCCTTGTAGTACTTCATGGTGAGGACGTCGATGATGCCGGAGAACGATGCACCGGTGGCGTCGGGGAACTGGACGTTGACCATCTTGCCCTCGAAGGTCTCCTTGAGGGAATTCTGGACGTTGTCCCAGTCGGCCTTGTCGGCGTCGAGCTGGCCGACGGCGACGATCATCGGGAGTTTCTGCTCCTCTGCGCGGCGGACGAAGGCGTCGGTGCCGACCTCGACACCCTGCTGGGCGTTGACCATCAGGATACCGCTCTCGCATACGCGGAATGCCGAATAGGCGCCGCCGATGAAGTCGTCGGAGCCGGGGGCGTCGATGAAGTTGATCTTGCAGCCCTGGTACTCAGCGTACAGAGGGGTGGCATAGATGGAGCGCTGATTGAGTTTTTCCAGCTCGTTGCTGTCGGACAGGGTGTTCTTGTCCTCGATGGTTCCCATACGGGGGATCACTTTGCCCTCGAAGAGCATGGCCTCCGCAAGCGTGGTCTTTCCGGACTTGGTGGCGCCGAGAAGGACGACGTTGCGTACATCTTTGGTTGTGTATTCTTTCATCTTATATGGTATTGTTGATTATCGAAGCCTGCAAATTTAACTATTTTCTTGCTGATTGCCAAAATAATCAACGAGCTCCCGGCCCGTATATCCCAATTCGGAAAAAATAAGTTCGTCAAGGTCGTCGGGACAGACGCGCAGGGCACGGCAGATGGCCTCGAAACTGGTGTATGTTCCAGTCTGGAGAAGGGAGGCGAAACGGGTGTAGACAGTATGGTTCATAATGCGGAAATTTTGTGCTGCAAATATGGACATCCGTCGGCCGAATTGCAAGAAAACGCCGGGGGGCCGGAGCAGATTTTTACGATTTTTTAAGAAATTGACTGATTTTTATAGCCAAATGTGCTCAAAAATGACGTGGTACGCCCGATGGCGAAGGACTAATTTTGATGAAACGAAAAAACGGCCATGGACAAGTACCACGAAAACATCAGATCGATCCGTAAAAGGCTCGCGCTTACCCAGGAGGCGATATCCGATATGATGGGCGTCCAGCGCTCCACCTACGGACGTTTCGAAAGAGGGGAGACCCATATCCTCACCGCCAACACCCGGAGATTCCTCCGCGCGACCGGCAAAACCGTCGAAGACATTGTGGACCTGAACGGAGATGAGCGCGGCGGCTTCCTGCGCGAAGCCTCGGTGGAAGACCGCGTCCTCGAACTGTCGGAGGAAATCAAGAACCTCCGCGCCATCGTCGAGATGCTCGCCTCCAGAATCGAGAAACTCTCTAAAAAATAATTACCTTTGTGGTTGTGAAGCCCCGTTTGCAACCACACATGGAGCCCGGCCGCCTGGAGGCCGGATGCGACGAAGCCGGACGCGGTCCCCTCGCGGGTCCCGTGTTCGCCGCCGCCGTCATCCTCCCGGAAGGCTTCAGCCACCCCCTCCTCAACGACTCCAAGCAGATGACGGAGCGCGCCCGGAACATCCTGCAAGAGGTAATCAAGCAGGAGGCGCTGGCCTGGGCCGTGGAAGCGGTGAGCGCCGAAGAGATCGACCGCATCAACATACTCGCCGCCAGCATCGCCGGCATGCAGCGGGCCGTGCGGGCGTTAAGCATCAGGCCTGATTTCCTTCTCATCGACGGCAATCGTTTCCGTCCCTTCGACGGCTTCAAGTATTCCACGGTCGTCCACGGCGACGCCACCTATGCCAGCATCGCCGCCGCATCCGTCCTCGCCAAAACGGCACGCGACGCATATATGGTGCAGCTGGCCCAGCGGTATCCCGGCTACGGCTGGGAGCACAATTTCGGCTATCCCACCCGTGAGCACATCGACGCCATCCGGCGCCTCGGATGGACTCCGGAGCACCGCCGTTCCTTCCATCCCAAAGAACTCGAACCAACATTATTCGACATATGAAACGTTTTCTCATTACCCTTGCGTGCGCATTCGCACTCCTGCCCGCCACCCTGCGTGCCGACGAAGGTATGTGGATGCTTCCCCTCCTGGAGAAGATGAACGCCGAAGCCCTCAAGAACCTGGGCTCCCGCCTCACTCCGGACCAGATCTACAGCATCAACCATTCATCCATAAAGGACGCCGTCGTACAGTTCGGCGGCGGCTGCACTGGCGAAATCATCTCCGGCAGCGGCCTGCTCGTCACCAATCACCATTGCGGCTACGGCAGCATCCAGTCGCTGTCCACCCCCGAGCACAATTACCTCGAGGACGGCTACTGGGCGATGAGCCGCGAGCAGGAACTTCCCGTTCCCGGTCTTACCGTACGCTTCCTCCAGAGCATGACGGACGTCACCGACACCCTCGCCGCCGGTGCCGACCGCAAGCAGCTGGTCAAGGACGCCGAGGCCGCCAATCCCGGCTGCCAGGTGCGCCTGACGAGTTTCTACAACGAGAACGTCTATTACATCATCGTCTCAAAGGTTTACCGCGACGTGCGTTTCGTGGGCGCTCCCCCGGCATCCAGCGGCAAGTTCGGCGGCGACACCGACAACTGGATGTGGCCCCGTCACACCTGCGACTTCTCGATGTTCCGCGTCTATGCCGGCCCCGACAACGAGCCTGCCGACTACTCACCGGAGAACGTCCCGATGGTACCCCGTCAGTTCCTCGGAGTGTCCCTCAAGGGCATCCAGGAGGGGGATTTCGCCATGATAATGGGTTACCCCGGACGCACCCAGCGTTTCCAGACGGCCGCCCAGCTTGAGGAGATGCTCGCCACCAACAACATCCGCATCGCGGCCCGCACCGTATGGCAGGACGTCATCTGGAAGGCGATGCGCGCCGACGACAAGGTCGGCATCCAGTATGCCAGCAAGTACTCAGGATCCTCCAACGGCTGGAAGAAGTGGCAGGGCGAGGAGGAGGCCTTCAAGGCCCTCGACATCATCGGCCGCGAGAAGCAGAAGGAGTCCGACCTCCAGGCGTGGATCGACGCCGACGCCTCCAGGCAGGAGAAGTGGGGTACCGCCATCAGCCGCATCTCCGAGGCTGTTGATGGCGTCGCCGCCGCAGAGCAGGCCGCAACCCTGCTGTCGGAAAGCCTCGGCCGCATCGAGATCCTCAGCATTGCTGCAGTAGTGGACGAAGCCGCCAAGGACGCCCGCGAGGCTGCCAAGGCAAAGCCGGAGGTCAACGGGCAGGAAATGCTCGAGGAGACCCTGAAGGCCGTCCGGGACTACTACAAGGACTTCAACGCCGATGTCGACCGCGACGCCGCTCTTGCGATGATCGGCTTCTACAAGCAGAACGTCAAGCCCGCCGACGCCATCTCGTTGAACGGCAAGAGCCTGCTGGCCCAGGACGCCGGCAAGCTGGTCGACAACATCTACCGCAAGAGCATCTTCACCAGCGCGGAGAAGATGATGTCCAAGCCCATCACCGCCAAGATGCTTGACTGCGACCCTGCAGTAAAGCTCGCCCGCGCCCTGAGGGCCGGATTCGAGCCGATGCGCGCCCCCATAATGGCGGGCCGGGAGAAGCTGCGCGGCGCTTCCAAAGACTACGCCGCAAGTCTGCTCGAATGGAAGAAGGGCGAAGCCTCCTACCCCGACGCCAACTCCACCTGCCGCTTCACCTACGGCACCGTAAAGGGCTACGAACCCAAGGACGGCGTGCTCTACAAGCACTACACCACCCTCAAGGGCGTGATGGAGAAGGAGAATCCGGACGACTACGAATTCCGCGTCCCCGCTAAGCTCAAAGAGATATATGAGGCCCGCGACTACGGCCAGTACGCCGACGCGAACGGCGAACTCGTCACCTGTTTCCTCACCAACCTCGACATCACCGGCGGCAACTCCGGCAGCCCCGTCCTCGACGCCGACGGCAACCTCATCGGCCTCGCCTTCGACGGCAACTGGGAGGCGATGAGCAGCGACGTTATGTTCGAACCCAACCTGCAGAGGTGCATCTGTGTCGATATACGTTACGTCCTCCTGATGATGGACAAATTCGGCGGCGCAGGCTATCTGCTGGACGAAATGAGGCTGGTCCGCCCCTGCTGCGGCAAGTGCGGCGAAGACAAAAAGTGCGAGGCTGAATGACACGGGACGATATACTTGAACTTCTGCGCAGCGTCCGTCACCCCGGCCAGGGCGACCGCGACATAGTCGAACTGGGGATGGTCCATTCGGTGGAAGGTTCTACCGTCACGCTTGCCTTCCCCAAACGCCGCGACCCCCTTGCTGAATACCTCATCGGAGCCACCCGTGCCGCGCTTATCCGTGGCGGGGTGGCCGATCCCGAGGTGCGAACCGTCGTGCTTGAAGATGCGGCCCCCAAGAAGAAGGGGATTGAATTCACCACCGAAAATCTTGCGTTCGTGCGCCATATAGTCGGCGTCGCGTCCGGCAAGGGAGGCGTGGGCAAATCCACCGTCGCCGTCAATCTCGCCTGCGCCCTGGCGCGCCTGGGGTACAAGGTAGGCCTTGCCGACGCCGACGTTTACGGTCCCTCCGTGCCCCTTATGACAGGCACCGAAGGACAGGCGCCGATGGCCGAAGAGATCGACGGCCGCGAACTGATGATACCGCTCGAAAAGTACGGCGTCAAGTGGATGAGCATCGGATACTTCGCCGACAGAGGACAGGCGCTGATATGGCGCGGCCCGATGGCCAGCAACGCCCTCAAGCAGATGATACTGCAGGTCAAATGGGATGCGCTCGACTTTCTCCTGGTCGATATGCCCCCGGGAACGGGCGACATCCACATCAGCCTGCTTCAGGAGGTTCCGATGGAGGGCGCGGTGCTGGTCACCACCCCTCAGGAAGTGGCCCTGGCCGACGTCGAGAAGGGCGCCAGCATGTTCCGCAACAAGCAGATTAACCGGCCGATTTTTGGACTTGTCGAGAATATGGCGTGGTTCACCCCGGCGGAGCATCCGGACGAGAAGTATTATATCTTCGGACGCGACGGCGGAGCTCGCATGGCCGCCGACCTGGGCATCGACCTTCTGGGCCGCATCCCCCTGGTTCAGAGCATACGCGAAAGTGGCGACTTCGGCGAACCGGCGGCCCTCGGCACCGGTCCCGACGCCCAGGCCTTCCTGGAACTTGCCGGCAAACTTGCAGAGAAATTAGGATAATATGGAGGTCCGAGCAAAAAAGGCCCTCGGCCAGCATTTCCTGGTGGACCAGAACGCCGCCCGGAGGATAGTGGATTCGTTAAGCGATGGCAGCCAGGTACAGGACGTTCTGGAAATCGGACCGGGGATGGGGGTGCTTACTCAGTACCTTCTGAGTCGTGAAGACGTTGACCTCAAGGCCGTTGAACTTGACGGCGAAAGCGTCGGCTACCTACTCACCCACTTTCCCGGAATCCAGGGCAAACTCCTTCAGGCAGACTACCTCCGTCTCGACATGAACCGGGTCTTCAAGGGCCCCTACAGGATAATCGGCAACTTTCCCTACAACATCTCCTCACAGATTTTCTTCAAGATACTGGACGACAAGGACCGTGTGCCCGAAGTCGTCTGCATGATCCAGAAAGAAGTCGCCGAACGCATCGCCGAGAAGCCCGGCAGCAAGACCTACGGCATCCTGAGCGTACTCCTCCAGGCCTGGTACGACATCGAATATCTGTTCACCGTAGAGCCCGGAGCCTTCGCCCCGCCGCCCAAGGTGCGCTCTGCGGTAATCCGCCTGCGGCGCAACGGCCGCACCGCCCTCGGCTGCGACGAAAAGCTCTTCAAGACAGTGGTCAAGACCGCCTTCAACCAGCGCCGCAAAACCCTCCGCAACGCCCTCAAGCCCATCCTTAAAGACGCCTCGGCGCTGTCGGAAGACATTTCAGCCATGCTCGACCTCCGCGCCGAACGCCTCGGAGTCGAGGACTTCGTCCGCCTCACTTCCGCCATCGCCCCGGGTCTTTAGAGGCCGAAAGGATAGAGATAGCAGCGCCACCCTTGCTCTTGTTTGGCAGGGTGGTGCCGTTGAGGCCGTCTTTCGGTCCCACCCTCTCACGGGTTCCGCAGGGTGGTGCCGCAGATGCCGCTTTTCGGCACCACCCTCTCATCTGTTCTGCAGGGTGGTGCCGCTGAGGCCGTCTTTCGTTCCCACCCTCGCACCGGTTCCGCAGGGTGGTGCCTCTGAGGCGTCTTATCGGGTTCAACCTTTTATTGGATGTCGGCGGTCCAGGCGGGATCAAAAATCCCGGAAACGATCCCGAAAGGGTAGTCGGGCGCCTCAACTGGATCAAAAATCCCGGAAACGATCCCGAAAGGGTAGCGGGCGCCCCAACTGGATCAAAAATCCCGGAAACGATCCCGCCAGGGAAGAGGTAACGGGGCGACTCCAGTCTGGGTGGAGCGGTATTTCCCGAAGGATTTGTTATCTTTGCATCAAACGTAAAATTCAATGGAAGGTGACGATTTCAGAATAATTGTCGATGCTGAGGAGAACGGCGTCAGGCATATCACCGCCGCACCGAGCAGGCTGGTCTGTTCCAAGCTGATAGACTTCGACCTGATCGACGGCAAGATCCACAATCTTAAATATCTGGCTGGCTGCAACGGCAACCTTCAGGCGCTTGGTGCGCTTCTGGAGGGCGCTCCGGTGGAGTTTGCCCTTGAGCGTCTGAGGGGCATCAACTGCGCCGGTCGTGGAACGTCCTGTTCCGACCAGTTCGCGCGGGTGCTTGCTGCCGCCTTGGAGCGCCACAGCCAAGGCACCGCCCCCGGCGACCGTCTGGCTTGAAAGCCTATTTGCCCTACATTGTCGCGGACGGACTGTGACCCCCCGGCTGGATCAAAAATCCCGAAAACGATCCAGAACGGGCAGTCGGACGCCCCCACGGGATCAAAAATCCCGAAAACAATCCCAAAAGGGTATCGGAGGCTCCAAACTGGATCAAAAATCCCGAAAATGATCCCAAACGGGTATCGGAGGTTCCAAACTGGATTAAAAATCCCGAAAATGATCCCGAAAGGTCAGTCCCCCCAGCAACCCCCTCTACCCCCTCTCGCAAATAAACTCGAAGAACGGCTGCAGGTCCTTGCGGTTGGCAAACCTTGCCATGAAGACCTGGTTGCCGAGGGCGTCGGAGAGGGCGTCCGGCATTCTCTGGACCATGCAGAGCCCCAGCGCCTTGTCCGTCTCTGAGAACAGCCCCGCGCCGTAGCGGGCGAAGATCTCTTCGTGCGAATGCACGTAATTATAGCAGTCGCGCCGGCTTGCGTAGGCGCAGAAGTACTGCTCGCCGGCTCCCTTGCGCCTTTCGTCGAAGGCTACCATGTCGGCCCAGATCTGGAAGACGTCGGTGCTGTGCGCGAAGTTCATCATATCCGGCGTGTAGCCTCCTGCAGGGCGCATATTGACTTCGAGTCCCACGAAATCCCCCTTCTTGCCGAGGCCCTCGCGGTCGCGGTCGAGCTTGAAGAATTCCAGGTGCACGAAGCGGCTCTTGATGCCGAATGCCTTTACGGTCCGTCGGCCTACGCGCGACAGTGCGGCGGGCACGTCCTTCTCCACCCAGTAGCACGACTCCAGGTTGCCGTGGACGATGTCCATGATAGGCGTCGGGTACACTCCCATCGATTCGAAAATGGGTTCCCCGGCTGAATTGTAGATGGCGTCGTACGACGTCAGCAGGCCGGTGATGAATTCCTCCACCACGAAGGCGCCGTAGTTGGATGCGTGGTCCGAGAACCAGTCGGCCAGGTCTTCGTCGGACTCCAGCTTGAAGGTCCCGCTTGCGCCCACGCCGTTGTCGGGCTTGGCGATTACCGGATACCCCGTCTTGTGCGCAAATGCCAAAACGGCCTTGGGGCCCTCTGCGGCCTTGATCTGGCGGGCGGTGGGGACTCCTCCGATGGCGTAGTATTTCTTCATCTCCGACTTCTCCTTGATGCCGTCGATGCGGTCCGTATGGATGCCGGTGGTGACGTTGAAATCGGTCCTCAGGCGGGCGTCCTGCTCCAGCCAGTATTCGTTGTTGGATTCAATCCAGTCGATGTGTCCGTAACGGTGTGCGAACCAGGCGACGGCCCGGTAAACCTCGTCGTAATCCTCCAGGTTGCGTACCTGATAGTAGTCGGAAAGGGCCCACCGGAGCTCGTCGTTGAGCTCTCCGAAAGGGGTGTCGGCAATGCCGAGCACGTTGACCCCGTTGCGCTTGAGCGCCGCGCAGAAATGACTGTAGGTCTGCGGGAAGTGGGGTGATATGAAAATGGCGTTCATAAAGGTATACACTTGATTTTCACTGCATATCTGACGCATCCGGCCGCCGGCGATTTCCCATGCCGTGCCGTGGAGCGTCTTCCTGCCGTCCTTGACGACGATATACCCTCCGTCCGGGAAGGTATAGAAAGAATGGCCGGCGCTGTCGGGAAAGATGACGTCCTCGAAGAGACGCCGGCCGTCGATTACAAAGTCCCGTACCTGATGGTAATGCGGGATTATCCGTATGTCCGTAAGCCCGAGACCGCGGAGCCAGCGCCGGTACGACGGGTCCGCCGCCTCTCCTGGCATCTCCGGATGGGAATAGACGATGTCGGCGCAATTCATGCTGCCGGCGCTGCATCCCATCACGAGGCCGTCAAAGCCCTCCAGGAGCCCCTTGAGCCCGATTTCGTGTAGGAACTTGTTCTGCGTGGGAACGTGCCCGCCGCATAGGACCACCCAGTCGGCGCCCCGAATCAGCGAGGCGGCGCGCTTGCAGTTGCGCCTGTCGAGCATCGTGACCTTCGCAGGCTCGATGCCCGAATTGCGCACGCAGAGCGTCATGCCTTCGAGGACGCTGTCTGTAAAACCCTTGTCGTCCGGGGCGGCGCTTATCATCAGTATGCGCGGCCTTGCAGGCAGCTCCGCCCTGACGGTGGCCAGAAAGCCATTGTCGGACGTAAACCTGTCCTCACCGTACCTGGTGGGGCTACCTGTAAGGATGAGCGTCATACAGGCCCGAAGCCTCTAACCCTTGAAGGTGGATTCCAGGAAGAGTTCTTCCATCTGGGACTGGTCGATGACCGAAGGGGAGTCGATCATGACGTCACGGCCCTGATTGTTCTTGGGGAAGGCGATGTAGTCGCGGATGGTCTCCTGCCCGCCGAAGAGGGCGCACACGCGGTCGAAGCCGAAGGCGAGACCACCGTGGGGCGGGGCGCCGAACTTGAAGGCGTTGATGATGAAGCCGAACTTGTATTCAGCCTCCTCGGGACCGATGCCGAGCACCTCGAACATCCTCTTCTGCATGTCTGCATTGTGGATACGGATGGAGCCGCCGCCGAGTTCGGTGCCGTTGAGCACGAAGTCGTAGGCATTGGCGCACACGCGCTCCAGGTCCTCTTTCTTATCGGAATAGAACCACTTCTCGTGCTCCGGCTTGGGGGCGGTGAAGGGATGGTGCATCGCATAGAAGCGGCCGTCCTCCTCGCTCCACTCGAGCAGGGGGAAGTCCACGATCCACAGGGGTGCGAAGACGTGAGGGTCCCTCAGGCCCAGGCGGTTGCCCATCTCGATACGGAGGACGCCGAGGCGCGTCTGCGTCTTGCGTTTCTCGCCGCACATGACGAGCAGCAAGTCACCGGTGGAAGCGCCGCAGGCCTTGGCGACAGCCAGAAGCTGTTCCGGAGTATAGAACTTATCGACGGAAGATTTGACCGAACCGTCCGCATTCAGCTTGACGTACACCAGGCCGGCGGCACCCACCTGCGGGCGCTTGACCCATTCGGTGAGTTCGTCCAGCTGCTTGCGGGTGTATTCTGCAGCGCCCGGGACGGCGATCGCGCCCACGTAGGCGGCGCTGTCGAACACGCTGAAGCCGCATCCCTGCACCAGGGGCGTGACCTCGTGGATCTCCATTCCGAAGCGGATGTCGGGCTTGTCGGAGCCGTATTTGTCCATGGCGTCGTACCAGCTCATGCGGGGGAGCGGATTGGGGATGTCGACGCCGAGGGCGTTCCTGAACATCTGGCGCATCATGCCCTCGAAGGTGTTCAGCACGTCCTCCTGCTCCACGAAGCTCATCTCGCAGTCGATCTGGGTGAATTCGGGCTGACGGTCGGCGCGAAGGTCCTCGTCGCGGAAGCAGCGGACAATCTGGAAGTAGCGGTCGTAACCGGCCACCATCAGCAGCTGCTTGAAGGTCTGGGGGCTCTGCGGCAGGGCGTAGAAGGTGCCCGGATTCATACGGGAAGGCACGACGAAGTCGCGTGCGCCCTCGGGAGTGGACTTGATGAGGTACGGCGTCTCGATCTCCATGAAGCCCTCGCCGTCCAGATAGGTGCGGATTTCCTGCGCGAGGCGGTGCCTCAGTGCCAGCGCCCGCTGAAGGGGCGGACGGCGCAGGTCGAGGTAACGGTACTTGGCGCGAAGGTCCTCGCCGCCGTCGGAATTCTCCTCTATGGTGAACGGGGGGACGGCGCTGCGGTTCAGCACTGTTATGCCGGAAACCTTTATCTCAATGTCGCCGGTGGGCATCTTGGAGTTCTTGCTCTGGCGCTCCAGGACCTCGCCGGTAGCCTGTATGACGAACTCGCGGCCGAGCGAGCCGGCGGTCTCCACCAGCTCCGGCGCGGCGTCCGCCTCCACGACCAGCTGCGTGATGCCGTAACGGTCGCGCAGGTCGATGAATGTCATTCCTCCGAGTTTGCGGGATTTCTGCACCCATCCCGCCAGGGTCACTTTCTTGCCTTTGTCGGCAATGCGGAGCTCTCCGCAATTATGGGTTCTGTACATCCTACTTTACAGGAATATAAGGCGTTGTATGGTAGAAATAATAATCGTAAGGCTGGGTGGGCTTTGTGAATGTCTTCGCAATGGCGGGGTAGCCGGTGACGATGATGCTCTTGAGCCTCATTCCGCGGTAGATGGTGCGGCAGTTGGCGTTGACAAGGACGTCGGCGTTGCCGTTCTCCTCAAGCGCCCATGCAATGGCATTGTTGATCATGGTGTTGAGGTCGGTCTTGCGCACCTCCACTGCAGTGGGATTGTAAGTGTAGGTGATTTTTTCCTGGCTGATTTCCAGGTCGGCCACGACGGGGGCTACGATGGCAGTCTGGACTTCGGTAAGACGGACCTTGGTGTTCTGCTGCTGAACGGCGCAGGATGCTAACAGTGCTGCTGCGCAAACAAATAGAACTAACTTTTTCATATAAAAAATAATTTAAACAGATTTCGAAACTGATGCCGGACGCTTTTCCCTGATGAGGGCATAGACCACCCAGACCAAGGTCAGCACCACCGACATGGGAACGCCCACGGTAAGCATTTCGCGGAGCATGGTGGCGGCTCCGCCTTCGACGCCCAGGGCCGTGAAGAACGGGAAGCGCCAGGTAAGTTCGCCGTTGATGATGTGGTCTACGATGAGCATAACGCTGCCGCCCCAAAGCATCTTTTCAAGAGCCGGAATGTTGCGTCCGAGTGCGCTGGATGCGGGTTTGTGCATCGACTTTCTGTAAATGCTGGTGCCGATCGCCTGCGCCAGGGGAACGATAAAACAAGCCATATTATTTGATTCTTTCTTTGAAATATTTCATGATTTTGTCTTCCCAGTCGGAGGGGATTTCGTGTCCCATCTCGGGATAATAATGCATCTCCTTGTCGGACACCGTGAGGTTGTTGTACGGGGCGATGTTGGTATGCGGAGGGCAGGTGGCGTCCTGAAGGCCTATGCAGGCGATTACGGAAGACTTGATGCGCGGGGCCAGGTTCTTGGTGTCGAAGTACGACAGGAAAGCGTACATCTGCTCGTCGGTCATTGAACCCTTGTTGGCTTTGGCGACGTTTCCGGGCCAGGACACAATCTTGAAATAGTCGGGGAAATCTCCCATGAAGGCCACGCAGGGTGCGATTGCCTTGAAGGTGTAATCGCTGAGTGCCGCGGTGGCGTACGAGAACGCGCCGCCCTGGCTCTTGCCCTCGCCGAACAGATTGGACATATCGCTTGTAGGCTGGTCCGCCATGAAGCGCACGGCCTGCACGCAGTCCATATAAGCGCCGCGGTAGTAGTATCCGTCCTTGTCGCCGAATTGGAAAGCGAACCAGTCGCCGTAGGTGTTCTCGAAGTCGCGGTCGATGCCGTCTTCACGCTTGGAGGCGGGACGGTGGTTGATGATCTGGCCGCGGGTGGACAGGTAGAATTCGGCGAATTCGGCGGAAGAGCCACCGTAGGGGCAGTAAATCTTTTCCGGATTCTGGAGTGTGTCGTAGCCGTAGAAATGTACTATGACGGGATGCTTCTTGCCGTCCTGGGGCTCCAGGTAGTAGCCGCGGATGACTGCCGGCTCGCCGCCCGGGGTGTCGGGGACGGAATTCATTTCCACCAGGTAAACCTTGCGGGCGGAGGAGCTCCGGGAGGGGATTTCCGTCAGCACCGGTGCCATATCGACCGCCGCGAGCTGGGCCTTGGCGTTGTCCCAGTAGGCGTCGAAGTCTTCCTGCCTGTCCGGTGCGGAAACGATGTCCGTGGGGTTGTAACCGAAGAAGAAGGTCTTGGAGTTGCCGTTCTTCACGGTGCAGTTGGCCTTGTAGAATCCCGGTTCCAGATTATAATCTACCGGGAACGGGACCTCCTTGGTGCTGCCCGCCGGAATATCGGTGCTCAGTCTCAATGTGGTTACGGAAGAGCCCTTGTCGGTGAAAATCTTGACCTTGATTTCCGTCGGCAGCGCCTTTTCGTTGGGGTTCTGGATGTTGAACTTGAAATACGGCTGCTTGCCGATGAAGGTCCAATCTTCCGTCACAGTCATGGAAATCTTGAACCTTGACATTCCGTCGTACGGGTTTTCGACTTCTGCCGGTTCCTCAACGGGTTCATCGGGATCGTCGGGAGTGGCGGGCTTTTCGCAGCCGGCAAGCATCATGGCGCCCACAAGCAGCGTGGCTGACAGGAAGGTGAATATTCTTTTCATATCAGTCCAGTTTTTCCAAAGTCGTACGGGTTACGGGCACGGAGAACGCTATTCCCTGGCCGTCGGTGGGGAGGCCGCTGTCCTTGTAGATGGCGCGCATCACGTCGTCCTTGATGTCCTCGGCAACGAGAATCAGCACCAGTTCCTTGTTGGGCTGTATGCTGATGTTGAAGAACTCCTCGGCCTCGGGATTGGCGGTGCCGCGGCCCTTCACAACCGTGCCGCCGCGGGCTCCGGCCTTGCGGGCCGCTTCGGCTACGTTCTGGGAGAATCCTGCGTTGACGATGCAGATTATAAGTTCGTATTTCATTGGGTCACTGTTGTTTTTTCGTTGCTTAGGAATCCGTACACCAGCGTACCGATGACGCTGGTAAGCGATACGGTGAAGGCCAGAGCGTTGTATTCGCCGCCTTTGGCGATGGTCTCCGAGAAGTCGTCGATGAGGCTCTGGGCCTCGTCTGCCCGCACCGTGCCGACTATGAGCGTCCGGGGCTTTCCGGAGAGGCCGAGCGAATCGAGCAGGAGGTGGTTGACTCCCGACGCAGGCGTGTGGAACTGCATATTGACCTGATGCGACTGCACGATGCTGGTGTAGTACGCGGCCTTCTTGTTCTTGACCACGGCGATGAACAGCTCCAGCTTCACCGGCGCTATGTTTCTTGTCTCGCTCATTGGAAGTATATGATTTGGTCGTCGGAGGCCTCGAGTATGCGGCGCATCGCCACCTTCTTGCGGCGGCGTACGCTGAGCACGGACTTGAATCCGAGCGACTGGATTGTAATCAGGGGAGTCATGGCAACCATCGCCACGACGCCGAACGCGAAGTCCATCACCGCCGATTCTCCCTGCATCGACATACATGTGCCGATGACCATGGGCAGGATGAAGCTGGAAGTGAGGGGACCGCTGGCGACGCCGCCGGAGTCGAAGGCGATAGCCGTATAAAGCTTGGGAACGAAGAACGACAGCGCCAGGGAAACGAGGTATCCGGGCACCAGATAATACAGCACCGAGAACCCGAAGTACACCCTGAGCACCGACAGGCCGATGGAAACGCCGACGCCGAGCGACAGGGCTATCATCATCTGCCTGCGTGAAACCTCGCCGCCGGTGACCTCCTCCACCTGGTTGTTGAGGACGTGTACGGCGGGCTCGGCAAGCACCACGACGTTGCCGATGATGAACGCAAACACGGCGATGAGTACCGGATGCGCCTCCCCGAGGCTCGCGCCGATCTTGTATCCTATGGGCATGTACGCCATCTCCACCGCAGCAAGGAATATCACGAGCCCGATGAACGTGTATGCCGCGCCGATCAGCACCTGCAACAGTTTGTTCCAGGGGAGCTTGAGCATGACGAACTGGAGGATGAAGAACACTCCAAGGATGAGCAGCAGCGACTGTCCGACGTCGATCATCTTGTCCAGGAACACCATTCCCAGGCCTTCGTCGAGGATGCCGTCCATGGAATAATCGGGAACGCTGTATTCGAGGCTCCCGCTGGACATAATGGACAGTACGAGCACCGCCAGGATGGGCCCGACGGAGCAGAGCGCGATGAGTCCGAAGCTGTTCTCGCTGGCGTTCCTGCCGCCGATGGTCATGGCGATACCCACACCCAGGGCCATTATGAACGGCACGGTGATGGGACCGGTGGTGACGCCTCCGGAATCGAACGACAGTGCCAGCATCGACCCGCGCCCGGCCTGCAGCAGCAGCGCGACGCCGCAGAAAATCATCATGTACAGGAACATCAATATGGACGGAAGTTCCAGATGCAGGATGATCTTGTAAACGCCGAACAGCAGCAGGAGGCCCACTCCGGCGCCGACGGTATAAATGAGCAGCTTGGCGTTCATCACGGCGCTCACCTGCTCGGAAAGCACCGACAGGTCAGGCTCCGCGACAGTGATGAGGACCCCCATCAGGAGGCTAACCCCCAGCAGCACGCCGATCCGGCGCGACTTGGTGAGACCCTCGCCGATATACTGCCCCATAGGCGTCATGGCGAGGTCCGCCCCCAGGTTGAACAGGGAGATGCCAAGTATGAGAAGTATGGTTGCGATGATGAAAACGGTCAGTTCGTGCGACGAAAGCCTGACCCATGGCGTGAGGGCCAGAGCAAGCACGATAAGGCTGACAGGAAGCACCGACAGCACCGACTCCTTGAACTTCTCAAGCAGCGACCGCCAGATGCTTTTGGATATTCTTCCCATATCGGCTCAGTTTCAGTACGCAAAGATAATAATAAAAATGTTTGCGGGGATATATCGTGTTACTCACTCATCGTCCTCGCGTTTGGTTTTGGCGTTGTTTCTTGCTTTTTGGAGGCGCGAAGACGACGTGAGCACTCCCACGTCATCCTCGCGAACGGTTTTGCCGGCGTTTCGTGCTTTTTGGTGCCGCGAAGACAACGTGAGCACCCTCACATCGTCCTCGCAACCCGCGGCTGTTATTATATTAATATACTCTTTATAGTTTTTTTTAGATTGCTATACCCTGATCGGGGTGTCCAAAGACTGACAGAAAGTGGGACTTGCTCCCGGAAGACCGTGGCCGCCCCCGGCCGCGTGAGGGGGAGGGGCCCGCGCCGAGAGGCGTGGGAG
>CACZEU010000007.1 GCA_902780175.1 uncultured Bacteroidia bacterium | reverse complement strand
CTGTACCTTCCGGCGGCGAAGAGCTCTCCGGATCCCCGGTGCTTCCGCGGAGATCTCGGCAACGACCCGTTCGAGGAATATGCCAATAACGTGAGGCGGTTGCACTGCATAGCCGGGAACATCCCCGGATGGTATGAAAGCACCGTTCCGCAGGGCACCAGCTTCAGGTCGGTCCTTGTGGAGCAGATTCTGCTGCATCATAACACCGAGCATCAGAAACTGGCAAGGATGATAGGCGGGCTGTACCTTCAGGATATTTCTTCCGGCAGCAAATTCATCCCCGTCGGCAAGGATATTCAGAAAAAGGCCCTGACAAGCTGCATCAACGGAATGGACAAGCTGGAGTTCATCGATTCCAACAAGGAGCTCCAGGGGTTCAGCGGGGCGTATAACGGATTTGCCACCCTGATGCGCATCAACGCCCTTACACAGAGCGGTATCAATGCACGGCTGAAGTGGAGCGCAACTTCCCAGCAGCTTGGCTGCTCCGCCTACAGCCTGGAAGAACTGCTCTCCGATATTACCGATGAAGTCACCTGCAACCTGCGTAAAGGCCGCGTTCCGGAGGGCGAGGAATTCCTGGTCGGCGTGTGGATCGCGCTCGGATTGATGCAGAACGTGCCGGTGTATAACCAGAACCTTAAAGAGTACACGCACCGGGCGGATCAGATATACGCCCCTTTGCAACTCTCCGAGAATATTTATCGCCCCGTGCTCGAAAACGCCTGCGTTGCCGAACTGGAGAGGCTTGAGGGGATACTGAAAAGGAGCCTTCGCGCGGCGCGGAACGATTATGACCGTAACAGGATACGGTACCTGCTGTCGCAGCTCGACGGCTCGAAAGGAACAAACACACAACCATATTAGTCAGTATTATGAAAAAGTATGTTTTATTGGCAGTCGCAGCCCTGGTGGGGCTGGCTGCAGTCTCCTGTCAGCAGAAGGAGATTGAACCGGAAGATGCCCTGAACATTACAGGGACTACCATCACCGTTGGAAAGGAAGCCGCTTCTCCGGCCATTTCTTTCAAGGCGAACAAGGCCTGGAAGGCCGAAAGCGATTCCCCGTGGATCGTCCCCGACAAGAATTCCGGTGAGGCCGGAGACGTCACTCTGAAACTTGCCGTTGCCGAGAATGACACCTGGGCGGAAAGAAGCGGCAAGGTTACCGTGTCCGTAGGCTCCGTGAAAACCGTTTTCACCGTTGTCCAGGGCACAGAATCAATCCTGGAGTCTGCCGTTGCATTCAACGTCTCACCTGAAGCCCAGGACATCGTGGTTCCCGTCAAGACCAACCTGCAGTACAGCGTAACGCCTGCAGCCGATTCTCCCTGGATTACCGTAGTCTCCACCAAGGCGGCTCCCCAGGAAGGCACAATCAAGGTCCATGTGGCTGCCAACACCGAACTTTCGCCCCGTACCGGAAGCTTCGAGATTTCCGCTCCCGGCTACTCCCAGCTCTATTATGTGGTCCAGTCCGCAGATTGGGTTCCCACATCTCAGGCCGAAGCCGTTTATATCGGCAACAGCCAGTCCATCTACGACAATGAGACCTGGACAATCAATCTCCATCAGCAGTATATCGTGAAACTGGCGACGGAAGACGGAGACAAGGTCACTCTGGCACTCAACAAGAAGGGCGAACTCAAGGACGGTGTCTTCTCGTTCTTCCCCGTGGACAAGATTCCCGAGGGCACGTACGTGATCGATGCAACCGGAAAGAAGGAGGACAACACCTTCTCCATCATGTCTTCCACCGGCGATGAGAAGTACTACACCGGCCTTGCGATCGCAGGACGCGATGTTTCCATCTATGACGGCGAGGTAGTCGTGTCTGAAGACAATGGCTCCTACATCATCACAGCCATCCTTGTGGATGCTGCGGGAACACAGTACAGTTATTCCTATGAAGGACCTGTTGCAGTTTCCACCGACTTCTGCGCCGGCAATGCCGAGGTCAACTGGAAGAACACCTTCGATACCCAGTTCACCACCAAGGCCAACGGCTGGTACGTCAGCTTCTATCATCCCCGTAAGAATCCTGCCGACCCGAACGAGGTGGCTTATTCTTCATTCTCATTCTTCTCCGCCCCCGGTGATGTTAACCTCGAGGAACTCCCCGAAGGCACTTACACATTCGGCGCTGCCGAGAAAGATGCCAGCCTCAAATACAAGAACGGAACCCTGAAGGCTGATCCCGGCCTCCTTTCCGAAGTAAGCATTTCCCTGTACAATGAAGCCGGCGGTATTGTTTACACCGATATTACACCTGAAGGTTCCAAGCTGATTATCACCAAGAATGAGGACGGCACCAGGAACTTCAAGTACTCGGCTACCGTAACTCCCTACACTTACGATGAGAGCTACAACAAGGTGAGCGGAAATCCCGTACAGGTCAGCATGGATATCAATGTTCCTCTTGGCAAAGCGACCGATACCCAGACTCATCCCAGTGAAGATGGTGACCTTGCAATCACCACTCTGGAAGGCCCGGCCGGAACCGTGTATGTCGGTTACTGGTATGGCTCGAACATCGGTGTGGAGGAAGACGGCACTACCATGAAGCCCGCCATCGCCGACACCCCTTGCAACATCTTCTCCATCGGATCCAACTCCAGCTTCAACGGAGCCTGGTCAGCATTCTTCTCCGTTATTTCAGATGGCAGCTGGGAATATGTAAAGACCTATCCTGACAACAACCCCAGGTTTAGTGCCGACCCTGTTCCTGACGGTACTTATACTTTCTCTACCGAGGCAAAGATCGGAGCTCTCGTTCCTCTCAAGGCCGGCAATGCTTCAAGGTGCTACATCCAGAATACATACACTGGCACCACCTATTACCCCGTTTCCGGATCCGTCACCCTCAGTAATGGAACCATTTCAATGGATCTCGTGTGCAAGGCCACGGAAGCAGGACTCGAAGGCAGGCCCGGCAGCCCGGCAAGCATCCACGTTACAGGCGGCTCGGACTTCACCTGTTCCTACCTGCAGGATTGGAGTGGAGCTAACCGTGTGAAGACTCTCTCCCTCAATTCTCCCGTTCCCGTTGACTGATCGGTGATCTGAACTTTTCGAACGAGGCTGTATTCCAAGGCTTTTCCAATGAATACAGCCTCGTTTTTTTCCCCCTTCGTCACGCTTCTCCTGCAGACGATAGTTTGAAATACGGCCGACAATCCTGTCGGGGATTGCCGAATCCATGGCCGAAGTGCTCGGGGCCGATTTATACAGGATAACTCCCGCGGAAGCGTTCGGCTCGCTCCTCCCTATGACTCTTGATATGAGTGAGTTGAACGGCAACGAGAAATACCATTACTTAAGTTCCTCCCTGCCCACGGACGCCTCCTGCCCCGGTACTATCCACACCGGAGACATCCTTCTCTACGGCAACAACTGCGTCGTCGTCTTCTACAAAACCTTCAGCACCGGTTACAGCTACACCAAAATAGGAAAGATAACGGATCCGGAGGGCCTGGAAAGCGCCCTCGGCAGCGGATCCGTCTCCGTCTGCTTCAGCCGCTGAGCGCGCAGATGAAATAATAAATTATTATATTTGCAAATTGTTAGTGAGTAAATATAATAGTTTATGAAAAAAGTAGTTATCGCCGGAGGCGGAGTGCTTGGGAGCCAGATTGCTTTCCAGGCTGCATATTGTGGTTTTGACGTTACCATCTGGCTTCGCAGCCAGGGGAGTATCGGCCGTACCCAACCCAAGATTGACGGTCTTCGCAAGACTTACACCGAGGCCATAGGCCTGATGGAGTCTTCAAGCGAGGCGGCCAACTGGTGCCGCGGCATTGCAGATGCCGACGGTTTCGACGCCAAGAAGTGCCTGGAGCAGGTGGAGAAGGCCTATTCCGGCCTCAAACTGGAATTGGATATGGCCAAGGCCGCAGCCGACGCTGACTTCATCATCGAGTCCGTCGCCGAGAACGTAAAGGACAAGATTGCCTTTTACGAGGCTCTCGCGCCCCTTATGCCCGAGAAGACCATTCTCTGCACCAACTCCTCGACCCTGCTGCCGTCCACGTTCGCCAAGTACACCGGCCGTCCCGACAAGTACCTGTCCCTCCATTTCGCCAATGCCATCTGGAAGAACAACACCGCCGAGGTCATGGCCCAGTCCCAGACTTCCAAGGAGTCCTTTGATGCCGTCATGGCCTTCGCCAACGACATCCGCATGATCGGCCTCCCCGTCAACAAGGAGAAGAACGGCTACCTGCTCAACTCCATGCTGGTACCCTTCCTCCTGTCCGGCCTCGACCTCTATGTGAACGGCGTCAGCGACCCCGCCAGCATCGACAAGGCCTGGAAGTTCGGCACCGGCGCACCCCGCGGCCCGTTCGAGATTTTCGACGTGGTGGGAATCAATACCGCCTACAACATCGTCCTCCAGTACCAGAAGGTCCCTGGCCTGTTCAGCCCGCTTCTCAAGAAGATGATGATGCCCTACAACTTCAAGGGCATGATCGAGGTCTTCAAGAAGATGATAGCCGAAGGCAAACTCGGCAAGAGTACCGGCGAGGGCTTCTACAAGTATTAATAGAGTATGCCGGGCAAAGTGACGTCATTCCTCCGCTCCCTCCTCAATATGTCCGATTACATGGACCTTGAGGGGGCGGGCATTTCCATCCGCAAGAACATCTACTTCCGCGGGCCCAATGTCTTCATCCTTGCCTGCGCTATCATAATCGCCTCCGTAGGCCTCAATGTGAATTCCATCCCGGTGATAATCGGCGCCATGCTCATATCACCGGTGATGGGTCCCATACTCGGGTTCGGGTTCAGTCTCGGCGTCCTGGACCGCCAGCTGCTCAAAGACTCCCTCACCAACTTCGGGGTCATGGTAGTGATAAGCATCCTCGCATCCACCCTGTACTTCCTCCTCAGCCCGCTCAATATGGAGCATCCCACGGAGCTCCTTGCCAGGACCAATCCTACGGTGTATGACGTCCTGATAGCCCTTTTCGGCGGTTTCGCAGGCATCCTGGAGAACTCCCGCAAGGAGAAGGGCGTGGTGCTGTCCGGCGTGGCCATCGCCACCGCGCTCATGCCGCCGCTCTGTACCATCGGATACGGCATATCCATACTCAACCTCACTTATATCCTCGGCGCCGCATACCTGTTCCTCATCAACAGCGTGTTCATCGCACTGGCGACCTTCATCGGCGTCAAGTACCTCGGGTATCCGGCCGTCAGCGCAGCCCCCGGGGCCCGCGCCAACCTTACCGGCAGGGCCGTGGCGGTCGTTCTCCTCATCCTGATCGTGCCGAGCGTGTTTTCTGCCGTCGATATTATCAAGGACAGCAATTTCAAGATTCACGCGAGCCGCTTCGTCGAGGGGAACAAGTCGATCGGCAAGGCATTCATCTACGACTACGAAGTGGATTCATCCACCGATCCTTCGACGGTCACCGTATATCTTGCCGGCGAGCGGCTCAGCGGTGAGGAACGCGAACGCCTGTACGCCTCCGCCGCCGAGCACGGACTCTTGCGCCAGCAGGTGATCATCCGCGACGAGGCCACTACGCAGATCGAGCACGTCTCCGACTCCGAGATCATCCGTGGCGTCCTCGAGCACTCCGACAAGCAGATACAGGCGCTCAAGGACTCCATCGCCGTCCTGAACGCCCGTCTGTCCGCGGCGCAGCAAAAACTTATCCGGGACTCCGCCCTTTTGAAGAACAGAACCCCGGATACGGCTGGCGAATAAGGTTTTACCTCTTCTTGTAATCTGCGGGAATCTCGAAGACAGAGGCCTCGATGGACGCGGGCTGCTTGAGCTCGACCAGCGTGGTCTCTGACTTGGGATTGTCGATGGTGTACTTCACGGGGATGCCGTTCCATACCCAGGATGTCATCTTGACGGTGCTCAGCACCTGCTTGACGCTCTCTTCCCACTTGACGCACTTGCGGCCGTCGATTGTCTCTTCTCCTACGACCTTGGCCTTGCGGGCCTTGGCCACGGACTCGGGCATGTCGAGATAGTTGACGTCGTTGCGGGGGATGACGGTGTAGGCCTTGCGGGTGGCGTCGAGCAGATAGGACTTGCCGTCGGGCAGGGATACGGTAATCCATTCGGCCTCACCCATTCCGCCGCCCATATCCGTCTTGACGACGGACTTCTCCATGGCGCCGTAGTCGTCGAACCAGACGGTGGTGTAGGACTTGCGTCCGCCGGCGTCGGTGACGGTCTTGACGATTCCGCATTTGATGCCATATTTCTTGGGCGCCTGGGCATAAGCGCCGGCCGCGACAAGAAGGAGAGCGGCCAGGAGGAGCAACTTTTTCATATCTGTGGGATGTTATTTCTGACGGCAGTAAATCTGCACCGGGCAGCCTGTGAGGGGGAAATTGGCCCGCAGCTGGTTCTCGAGGAAGCGCTTGTACGGGTCTTTGATGTACTGCGGCAGGTTGCAGAAGAACGCAAATGCCGGGAAAGCCGTGGGCAGCTGGGTTATGTACTTGACCTTGACGTATTTGCCCTTCCAGGCAGGAGGCGGCGTCTCCTCTATGATGGGGAGCATGGTCTCATTGAGCCGGGCGGTGGGGATCTTCTGCGAGAAGTTGGCATAGACCTGAGCGGCGGCGTCGAGGACGTCCTGGATGCGCTGCATCTTGACTACGGAGGTGAAGATGATGGGCACGTCGTCGAAGGGGGCGATGCGGGAACGGAGGGCCTCGGTGTATTCCTTCATGGTGTTGGAATCCTTGATGAAGAGGTCCCACTTGTTGACCACCAGCACCACGCCCTTGCGGTTGCGCTGGATGAGGGAGAAGATGTTCATGTCCTGGGCCTCCATTCCGGTGGTGGCGTCTATCATCATTATGCAGACGTCGGAATGCTCGATGGCCTTGATGGAGCGCATCACGGAGTAGAACTCGAGGTCTTCGTGGACCTTGGCCTTGCGGCGTATGCCGGCGGTGTCGACCAGCATGAACTCGTGGCCGAACTTGTTGTAATGGGTCTCGATGCTGTCGCGGGTGGTGCCTGCTACGGGCGTGACTATGTTGCGTTCCTCTCCCAGCAGGGCGTTGGTGAGGGATGACTTGCCGACGTTGGGCTTGCCGACGATGGTGATGCGCGGCAGGCCGGCGTGGGGGTCTTCCTGCTCCGTCTCTTCCGGGAGAGCGGCGACGACGGCGTCGAGCAGGTCGCCCGTGCCGGAGCCGTTGGCGGCGGAGATGCTGTAGATCTCTCCGAGCCCGAGGCCGTAGAAATCGTAGGCGTCGTACATCTTGGCGCCGGTGTCCACTTTGTTGACGCAGAGTATCACCGGCTTGCGGCTGCGGCGGAGGATGTCGGCGATTTCGGAGTCGTAATCGGTGATGCCGGTGGCGGCCTCCACCATGAACAGAACGGCGTCGGCCTCCTCGATGGCGATCTGCACCTGCTCGCGGATGGCGGCCTCGAAGACGTCGTCGGAGCCGGAGGCGTATCCGCCGGTATCCACCACCGAGAATTCGCGCCCGCACCATTCGCAACGGCCGTAGTGGCGGTCGCGGGTGACGCCGGAGGTGTCGTCTACAATGGCCTTGCGGAAGCCGACAAGGCGGTTGAACAGGGTGGACTTGCCGACGTTAGGCCGGCCGACTATCGCTAGCAGACTCATAGAGTTTACAATCTTTGCAGGCCTCGGAGGAACCGGGGGCGCTGCAGGTTAATCCTTGTTCGGCCGCATCGACGTCCTTGTAGCAGACTATGCCTCGGCGGCGCATTTCTTCATTGGACCCCACGTCGAACTGCGGGAAGTCCTTCTTGCGGAATATGACGTTGAAGCACATTCCCAGGACGGCGAGTCCCAGGACTGCTGCGGCTGCTATCAACGTCGGTCCCATATAATGTAGCTAATATACAAAATCCGTGCTTATCGGTTCGTAGTTGTACACTTTGTCTATTATGCGTGCGAACACCGGGGCCATCGAGATGATGCGGATCTTGGGGTCGGAAGCAAGCTCGGGGTGGGGGATGGTGTCGGTGATGAACACTTCCTTGAGGCTGGAGTCCTGGATGCGCTGCAGGGCCTCGCCGGAGAGGAGCCCGTGGGAGGCGCAGGCGCGGACGCTGCAGGCGCCGTGGCTCATGAGGACGTCGGCGGCCTTGCAGAGCGTGCCGGCGGTGTCGATCATGTCGTCGATGATTATGATGTTCTTGCCCTCGACGTCGCCGATGGCGCGGATCTCCGCGACCACGTTGGCCTTCTCGCGGGTCTTGTGGCAGATGATGACGCCGCAGTCGCTGCCCTCGCTGCTGAGGCTCTTGGCGTAGGAATTGGCCCTCTTGGCGCCGCCCATATCAGGCGCTGCGATGGCGAGGTTGGGAAGGTCGAGGGAACGGATGGCGGGCAGGAAGACCTTGCTGGCATAGACGTGGTCGAGGGGGATGTCGAAAAAGCCCTGGATCTGGTCGGCGTGGAGGTCGCAGGTCATGACGCGGTCGGCGCCGGCGGCGGTGAGGAGGTTGGCCACAAGCTTGGCTCCGATGGCAACGCGCGGGCGGTCCTTTCTGTCCTGGCGGGCCCAGCCGAAGTAGGGGATGACTGCGATGACCTTGTCGGCGGATGCACGCTTGGCTGCGTCTATGCAGAGGAGCAGCTCCATGAGGTTGTCTGCCGGGGGTACTGTGGACTGAATGATAAACACGGTGGCACCGCGGACGCTTTCTGCATAGAGGGGCTGGAATTCGCCGTCGCTGAACTGGTTGATCTCAAGATCTCCAAGATGGATGGGAAGCTCGTCCGGACGCAGGTTGGCGTTGACGGAATCGATGACCTTGCAGGCGAAATCCTTGGATTCCCTGCAGGCAAAAATCTCCATTCGGTGAGTGTGAATCATATCAAAGTGTTTTTAGGATAGAATCTATATAGTCCAGGACCTCCTCGCGGCCGCGGCGGGCGGAGGAACTGCTTACGAGCATGGGCGGAAGCTCCTCCCAGGTCTGGGAGAGGATGGCGCAGTCGCGGTCGATCTGTGCCTGGAGCGCCACGGGGCCGAGCTTGTCGGCCTTGGTGAAGATGATGGCGAAGGGGATGCCGTGCTCGCCGAGTTCCGATAGGAAGTCGAGGTCGATGCGGCCGATGTCGTGGCGGGAGTCGATGAGGACGAAGAGCATCACGAGTTCCTGCGACTCCATGATGTATTCGCGGATGACCTCGGCGAGCTCCGCGCGCATCTTGTCGGGGAGCTTGGCGTAGCCGTAGCCCGGAAGGTCCACCAGGTACCAGCTGTCGTTGATGAGGAAATGGTTGACGACCTTGGTCTTGCCGGGGGTGGAAGAGGTCATGGCCAGCTTGCTGTGGCCGGTGAGCATGTTGATGAGCGAGGACTTGCCGACGTTGCTGCGGCCGATGAAGGCGAATTCGGGCAGGCGGCGGGCGGGCTTCTGCGCGACCCGCGTACTGCTACCTGCGAATATGGCCTGAGAAATCTTCATCGCCGTAAAAATGATTTACAAATATAAGCAAAAAAATCATTATATTTGGAAGTCGATTGTGAGAATGGAACCGGATTATTTGGAACTGCTGGAACTGCAGACTCTTATACGCGAGGGCATTGAGGAAATCCTGCCCGGTCCGGTGCGTGTCCGTGCAGAAATTGCAAGCCTGCAGCGCCGTACCAACGGCCATTGCTACCTCGAACTGTGCGAAAGCGGCCCCCGCGGCCCCGTGGCCAAGGTCCGCGCCGTTATCTGGCGTTCCGCCTGGGAGTCCGTGGCAGGCAAGTTTTCCAGCGAAACCGGCGAAAACCTACGCGAGGGCCTCTCCCTCGTATTCGAGGTTACGGTCAACTACAGCGAACTCTACGGCCTCACGCTGGTCATCGGCGGCATAGACGTGGGCCTCACCCTCGGCGAGGCCGAACTTGCCCGCCGCCGCACCCTGGAGAAGCTTGAGGAAGAGGGCCTGATGGACCTCCAGAAGGAGCTCGCCCTTCCCGACATACCGTACGATATTGCCGTCATCTCCGCCCCCGACGCCGCCGGCTACGGCGACTTCCGCCGCCACTTGCTTGAGAACGAATACGGCTTCGCCTTCAACGTGCACCTGTACGAGGCCACCATGCAGGGCGAAAACGCCCCCGCCTCCATCAGGGACGCCATGTCCCGCATCCTCCTCGAGGAACAAGCGCCCGACGCCGTTTTTATTCTGCGCGGCGGCGGCAGCGCACTGGACCTGGCGTGCTTTGATGATTACGAACTTGCGGCAGCCATCGCCCGTTATCCCATACCGGTCTATACCGCCATCGGCCACGACCGCGACGTCCACGTCGCCGACCTCGTCGCCTGCGGTTCCGTCAAGACCCCCACCGCCCTTGCCGACCTGCTGATCGACGCCGTCGCCGCAGAAGACGAACGCATCGGCGCCTATGTGAGCCGCCTGCGCATCGCCTTCGGGAACAAGATATCCTCCGTGGAGGCCGCCTGCCAGCGTATGCTCCATCGCACCGCACTGGCGTTCTCCGCCAAAATCAGCCTTGACGACGCCCGTCTCGCGACCCTGCAGGCGCGTATCGCCTCCGCCGACCCCCGCACCATCCTTTCCCGCGGCTACGCCCTCGTGGCCGACGGAAAGGGCGCCCTCATCAAGAGCGCTTCTGCGGTAAGCGTCGGCGACAGCATCAGCGTACGTTATTCCGACGGTACCTTAAATTGTAGAGTGAATGGAAAAGTTTGACTACAAGAAAGCCCTCGAAGAGCTTGAGTCCATAGCACAGAAGGCGGAAGACCCCGCCACCGGCCTGGACAGCCTCGACGCCCTCATCAAGCGTTCCGAGGAACTTATCGCCGGATGCCGCGAGTGGCTCCGCACCGCCCGTACCAAAGTTGACAATCTTGGAAAATGAAAAAAATATACGAAACAGACCCGTGGCTTGAACCCTTCAGGCCCGCAATCGACGCCCGTCACGAGCGCGTCCTCGCCGACCGCCGCAAGCTCGCAGGAGACCGCCCCCTTTCGGACGTCGCCAACAACCATCTTTACTACGGCATCCACCGGGACGGCTCCGACTGGGTAGTCCGCGAATGGGCTCCCGGCGCCACGAGGATATACCTCACCGGCGACTGCAACAACTGGAAGCGCACTCCCGAATACTCCTTCAAGCCCGTCGGCCAGGGCAACTGGGAACTCCGCGTACCCGAGCTGTTCCTTGCCCCCGGATCGCTCTTCAAGCTCTGGGTTGAATGGCCCGGCGGAGGCGGCGAACGCATTCCCGCATACGCCACCCGCGTGGTCCAGGACCCGGAGACCAAAGCCTTCAGCGCCGTGGTACCCGAGCCGTCCGCCTATAAGTGGCGCCACCGCAAGCCGGGTCCGCGTCCCCATCCTCTCATCTACGAATGCCACATCGGCATGAGCGGAGAGCAGGAGGGAGTGGCCACCTTCGAGGACTTCCGCAAGACGGTCCTCCCGAGGGTCAGGCGCCTGGGGTACAACGTGCTGCAGATCATGGCCCTGCAGGAGCATCCGTACTACGGGTCCTTCGGGTACCAGGTGTCCAGTTTCTTCGCCCTCAGTTCCCGCTTCGGTCCTCAGGACGATTTCAAGCGCCTGGTTGACGACGCCCACGCGGCAGGCATCGCCGTCATCATGGACGTCGTTCATTCGCACGCCGTAGGCAACGAGGTGGAAGGCCTCGGCCGCCTGGACGGCTCCACCGACCTCTATTTCTACAAAGGCGACGCCGGCTACCATCCGGCATGGGGCACGCGCTGCTTCGACTACGGCAAAGACGAGGTCAAGTACTTCCTGCTGTCCAACTGCAAGTACTGGATGGAGGAGTACCACCTGGACGGCTTCCGTTTCGACGGCGTCACCAGCATGCTCTACTGGGACCACGGCCTCGGCACCGACTTCGGCAGCTACGACATGTATTTCGGCCCCGGAGTCGATGAGAACGCCGTCAGTTACCTTGCCCTCGCCAACCAGCTCATCCACGAAATCAACCCGGACGCCATCACCATCGCGGAGGACGTCAGCGGCATGGCGGGCCTTGCGGCGCCCTTCGAGGCGGGAGGCGTCGGATTCGACTTCCGCATGGCCATGGGCATCGCCGACCATTGGATCAAATGGATCAAGGAAAGGAGCGACGAGCAGTGGAGCCCTGGCGAGATATGGTGGGAACTCACCAACAAGCGCGCCGACGAAAAGACCGTCAGCTACGCCGAATGCCACGACCAGGCCCTGGTGGGCGACAAGACCATCATCTTCCGCCTGATCGACAAGGAAATGTACTTCAGCATGCGCAAGGACCAGCCCAACGCCCTGGTTGACAGGGGAGTGGCCCTTCACAAACTCATACGCCTCGTCACTGCCGCCACCTGCGGCGGAGGCTACCTGGACTTCATGGGCAACGAATTCGGACATCCCGAATGGATAGACTTCCCCCGCGAGGGCAACGGCTGGAGCTTCTCCCACGCCCGGCGCCTCTGGAGCATCGCCGACAACCCCGAACTCCGCTACCACGGTCTCGAGGTTTTCGACGAAGAGATGATCCACACCCTGCGGCGCGAGAGGGTGCTCCTGGACACCCCGGAGCTGCTTGTGGCCGACGAACAGAAACAAATCTTGATTTTCCGCCGACAAAACTGTATCTTTGCGCTGAATTTCAACCCGAACGCTTCTTTCGCCGACTACGGCTTCTGCGCCCCGGCCGGCGAATACGGGAAGATCTTCGATTCGGACGAGCTCCGGTTCGGCGGCTTCGGACGCCTCCCCGAAGGGGAAAAGCACCAGAGCCTGCCCAGGCATTGTCCGAACGGCAATCAGAATTACGACCACACGATGTACCTGTACCTGCCAAGCCGGTGCGCCATCGTGCTGAAAAAGCTATAATGTAATGGCAGAATTCTTAAAATTCAACAAGAACGAGCTGGTCAACCTGGCCTACTCCCTCAAACGCGAGGTCATCTGTGCGAACAAGACCGGCGCGTACAGCAACACGACCATCGTGAGCTGCAACACGCGCCGCTACCATGGACTTCTCGCCGTAACCCTGGACCGCTTCGGCGGCGACCATTACCTGCTGCTGTCCGCCCTTGACGAAAGTCTCATCGTGAACGGCAAGCAGTTCAATCTCGGTATCCACTGCTACGGCGACATCTACGAGCCCCGCGGGCACAAGTACGTCGTCGATTTCAATGAGGATCCCGCCCCCAACATCACCTACCAGGTGGGCGAGGTCACTTTCCGCAAAAGCCTCATCCTGGTACCCGACAAGGACCAGATACTCATCAGTTACGAGCTCCTCAAGTCGCCCTCGCCGGTGACTCTCGTAGTCAAGCCTTTCCTGGCTTTCCGCAAGGTCCACGACCTCACCAGCCAGAACAGCCAGGCCAATACCGCGGCCACTCCGGTCCCCGGCGGCGTTTCCTTCAGGATGTACCCCAATTTCCCCGACCTGTACCTCCAGGTAAGCGATTCCAAGGCCGAATGGAAATACCTCCCCTGCTGGAACAACCGCATCACCTATTCCGATGAATACCGCCGCGGCTTCGACTGCACCGAGGACCTCTTCACCCCCGGAGTTTTCAGCATGAAGCTTTCCAAGGGCGGCTCGGTGGTCTTTTCGGCATCCATCGCCGAGGCCAATCCCGCCGGCCTCAAGCGCCAGTTCTCCGGCCTCCTTGCCAAGCTGCCGCCCGTCACCGGGTATCACGACCAGCTTGTCCGCTGCGCCGACTGGCTCATCACCAGGCACAACGGCGTGGCCATGATCAACGCCGGCCTCAGCTGGCTCAAGACGGGCCTGCTGCGCGAGACCCTCATCGCCCTACCGGGCATGACCCTCCACGGACTGCAGGATCCCGCCCTCTTCGAGGAAATCCTCGACAACCTCATCGCCGCCGAGCAGGAGCGCCTCTCCATCCGCACCACCCAGGTGGACGCCCCTCTTTACCTTGCTGTCACCCTCCAGCAGTACATCGACTGGGGAGCCGACCCCGCAAAGGTCTGGAAGAAATACGGCGCCACCGTCAAGATGGTCCTCGACAGCTATCTCCCCGGCAGGCGCAAGGAGGTCGCAATGCAGCCCAACGGGCTCCTCTGGGCCCAGATGGACGGCGTCGCCCTCACCTGGATGAACGCCTATGTCGACGGCCGTGCGGTCACCGAGCGCGCCGGATACCAGGTTGAGATCAACTCCTTCTGGTACAACGCCATCTGCTTCGCCCTCGATATGGAGAAGCGCTACGGCAACCGCCGCAGTTCCTTCATCACCCGGTGGACTCCCATCCGTGAGCAGGTGCGCGACAGTTTCCGCGCCACCTTCTGGGACGACGAGGCCGGCCGCCTCGCGGATTACGTCGACGGCTACGGCCGCAATATGGACGTCCGCCCCAACCAGCTTTACGCCATCTGGGTCAAGTACTCTCCCCTGGAGGAAGAGCTCTTCCCGCTGGTTCTCAGGGCAATAGACAACGAACTCGTCACTTCCCGCGGTATCCGCTCGCTGTCCCCGCGCGACGCCCGCTACAAGGGTGTCTATGAGGGCTCCCAGATCGAGCGCGACCTCGCATATCATCAGGGCTGCTGCCATCCTTTCCTGCTCGAGCCGTACATCGACATGAGCTTCAAGGTCAAGGGCCAGTCCTTCTGGAAGAGGGCCGAATGGCTCGTCGAAGGCTTCTGGGCCGACCTCAGCAAGCACGGCGTCGGAGCCTTCTCCGAAATCTACGACGGAGACCCACCCCACGAGCCGCACGGAACCATATCGTCCGCACTCAGCACCGCTGCGCTGCTGAGCGTGTCTGCAATGTTGGAAAAAAATAAGGAGGCATAAGAATGAGAGTATTAATGTTCGGCTGGGAGTTTCCTCCCCACATCGCCGGCGGACTCGGAACCGCCTGCGAGGGCATAGTCAAGGGCCTGGCCCACAACGGCGTCGAGACGCTGTTCGTGATGCCCCACGCCTCCGGTGACGAAGACCAGAGCGCCACTACCATCCTCAACGCCAGCGACGTCGCGGTTCAGAACGTCAGCAGCACCGTCGAGGAGTTCATCAATAAGGTCAAGTTCATGTACGTGGACTCCAACATAGTCCCGTACGTCGATCCTGACGAATACTTCGACGCCATTGAGAAGATGCGCCGCGAGGGCCTCACCCAGACCTCCGTAGGTTTCGGCCAGAAGTTCAACTTCTCCGGAAAATACGGGGCCAACCTCATGGAGGAGGTCTCCCGTTACGCCCAGGTGGGCGGCACCATCGCGATGCAGCACATCGACGAGTTCGACCTCATCCACGCCCACGACTGGCTCACCTACCTCGCCGGCATCGCCGCCAAGGAACTCACGGGCAAGCCGCTGGTGGTCCACGTGCACGCCACGTCATACGACCGCGGCGACGAGAAGCACATGGACACCCGCGTCCTCGACATCGAGAAGCGCGGAATGCTCGCCGCCGACCGCGTGGTCACCGTCAGCGACCTCACCCGCAACATCGTCATCAACAAGTATGGCATAGACCCCGCCAAGGTGGTCACGGTCCACAACGCCGTCGATTTCTCCGGCCGCGAGAACATCGAGGTCGAGAGGGGAGTGAAAGACAAAGTCGTCACCTTCCTCGGCCGCATCACCTTCCAGAAGGGGCCCGAGTACTTCATCGACGCCGCCGCCAAGGTCCTCAAGCGTACCAAGAACGTCCGCTTCGTGATGGCCGGCAGCGGTGATATGATGAACCGCGCCATCCAGCAGGTTGCGCGCCTGGGCATCGCCGACCGCTTCCACTTCACCGGCTTCCTGCGCGGAGCCGAGGTGCAGAAGATGTTCGCCCTGTCCGACGTATATATCATGCCGAGCGTGTCGGAGCCTTTCGGCATCTCGCCGCTTGAGGCCATGCGTACTGGCGTGCCGTCCATCATTTCCCATCAGTCGGGTGCCGCCGAGGTGCTCAAGTATGCCCTCAAGGTCGACTTCTGGGATGTTGACGCCCTCGCCGACGACATCTATGCGCTTGTCTCTTATCCCGCTCTCACCGCCTTCGCTTCCAAGCAAGGTTTCGACGAGGTCAACGACCTCAAATGGAACGGCGCCACCGCCAAATTAAAGAAAGTTTACGAATCACTGTTATGAATAAGTCAGTCTGTCTTTACTTCCAGGTACACCAGCCCACAAGGCTCCGCACCTACCGTTTCTTCGACATAGGCAAGGACTCCCACTATTACGATGACTTTGCCAACCGCACCATCCTCAAGCGCATCGCGAAGAACTGCTACCTTCCCATGAATGAATTGCTGCTCGCGGCAATCAAGGCAAGCAAGGGAAAACTCCGGCTGGCTTTCTCCATATCCGGTTCCGCCCTCGAGCAGTTCGACCGCTACGCACCCGAGGTCATCGAGAGCTTCAAGGCCCTCGCTGCCACCGGCAAGGTTGAATTCCTCTGCGAGACCTATTACCACAGCCTCGCCTCGCTGGCTTCCCCTTCGGAATTCCAGCATCAGGTCAACAAGCACAAGGCCGCCATCGAGAAGTACTTCGGCGTCACTCCCGTGACTTTCCGCAATACCGAGCTCATCTACTCCGACGCCATTGCCCGCCAGGTCTACGACCTTGGCTTCAAGACCATCCTCACCGAGGGCGCACGTCACATCATGGGCTGGCAGAGCGCCAATTACGTTTATTCCGCCGCTTCCAAGAGCGCCGTCCGCCTGCTCCTCCGCAACTACGGACTCGCCGACGACATCGCCTTCCGTTTCTCCGACAAGGCATGGAACGAATGGCCCCTTACGGCGGAGAAATTCGCCCAGTGGCTCGCCGACGCCGAGGGTGAAATCGTCAACCTTTTCATGGACTATGAGACCTTCGGCGAGCACCAGACCGCCGACAGCGGCATCTTCGAATTCATGAAGGCCCTTCCGGCAGCCGTCCTCGCCAAGGATATGGACTTCGTTACCCCTTCGCAGGCCGTCCGCAAGATCAAGCCCGTTGCCGAGCTTGAGGTCCCCGATCCCATTTCCTGGGCGGACGAAGAGCGCGACCTCAGCGCCTGGCTCGGCAACGAGCTCCAGCAGGAGGCCTTCAACAAGCTGTACCGCCTTTCCGAGAAGCTCGCCCTCGTCGGCGACTCCGACCTGTGGGCCGACTTCGGCCATCTCCAGGAGAGCGACCACCTGTACTACATGTGCACCAAGTTCTTCTCCGACGGCGAGATCCACAAGCGGTTCAGCCCCTATGCTACTCCCTACGAGGCGTTCATCAACTATATGAACGTCCTCAGTGATTTCATTATACGTGTTAATTATGCAGAACAACAGAATTGAAGCGAGTGATCCCTCCTGGAAGAGCGTGATGGTTACACGCCACCTTCCGGAAGAATTGTCAGGACTGGAAACACTTTGCAAGAATCTTTGGTGGTGCTGGAACGAAAGCGCCAAGGCCCTCTTCAAGACTATAGACAGGGACCTCTGGCACAAGTCCGGCCACAACCCCATGGTCATACTCGACTCCGTCAGTCTCAAGCGATATAACGAACTGGCCAAGGATATATCCTTCCTCCAGCAGCTTTCGGCCGTCATGAAGGAGTTCAACGATTATATGGCCCGGAAGTCGGAACGCACCGAACCTTCCATCGCCTACTTCAGTATGGAGTACGGCCTCGAGACATCCCTCAAGATTTATTCCGGAGGCCTCGGCATCCTCGCCGGCGACTACCTCAAGGAGACATCCGACATGAATGTCAACCTCGTCGCCGTCGGCCTGCTTTACCGCTACGGATACTTCACCCAGAGGATCACCCCCCAGGGCAACCAGGTGGCCGAATACGACGCCGCCGACTTCCTGAGGATTCCCGCCGAGCCCGTGCTCGACGACAAGGGCAACTGGCGCACCGTGCATATGGCTATGCCCGGCCGCGATATGTCCGCCCGCATCTGGAAGGTTGCCGTCGGCCGCACCGACCTCTATCTCCTCGACACCGACTTCGAGGCCAACATCCCCGAGGACCGTCAGGTTACCCATCAGCTCTACGGCGGTGACTGGGAGAACCGCATGAAGCAGGAAATCCTGCTCGGCATCGGCGGCGTACGCGCCCTCCGCGAACTGGGATTGCATCCTACCATCTTCCATCTCAATGAAGGCCACGCCGCATTCGCCTGCCTCGAGAGGCTCCGCGAGTGCATGCAGGAGCAGAAACTCGATTTCAACGAGTCCCTCGAGCTCATCCGCGCCAGCGGCCTGTTCACCACCCACACTCCCGTTCCCGCAGGTCATGATTCCTTCGACGAAGGCCTCCTGAGCAAGTACCTCGGCCATTATCCCGGCCGCTACGGCATCGCCTGGGACTACCTGCTGTCTCTCGGAAAGATCCATCCCGAGAACCGTGACGAGAAGTTCAGCATGAGCGTGCTGGCCGCCAATATGAGCCAGAACGTCAACGGCGTTTCCATGCTTCACGGCAAGGTCAGCCAGGAGATCTTCAAGGATATGTACAAGGGCTACCTCCCCGAGGAGCTCCATATCAGCTACGTGACCAACGGCGTGCATTACGGCACCTGGGCCGCCAAGGAGATGAAGCAACTCCACTACAAGCTCTTCGGCCCCGAATTCCGCACCAGCCATTACGACAAGAGTTGTTTCGACCGCATCTACAAGGTGAGCGACGACGAGATATGGCAGGTCCGCAAGTGCCTCAAGCAGACGCTTGTAGAGATTCTCAACGAGCGCCTGTCCGACCCCGCGCAGACCAGCCACTACACCCCGAGCCAGATAGTCAAGATAACGGAGACCCTCAGTCCCGACGTCCTCACCATCGGCTTCGCAAGGCGTTTCGCCACCTACAAGCGTGCGACGCTTCTGTTCAACGACCTCGACCGCCTCGACGCCATCGTCAACAACCCCGAGCGTCCCGTGCAGTTCATCTTCGCCGGCAAGGCGCATCCCGCCGACACCCAGGGCCAGGAACTCATCAAGCAGATCATCGACATCTCCAAGCAGGACAGGTTCCTCGGCAAGATAGTCTTCGTGTCCGGATACGACATCCGTCTGGCCAAGAGGCTTGTGCAGGGCGTCGATGTATGGCTCAACAACCCTACCCGTCCGCTCGAGGCCTCCGGTACATCCGGAGAGAAGGCCGCCATGAACGGCGTCATGCACTTCTCGGTGCTCGACGGCTGGTGGGTCGAGGGCTATCAGGAAGACGCCGGCTGGGCCCTTCCCCAGGAGCGCACCTACGAGGACCAGAACTACCAGAACGAGCTCGATGCGGCCACCATCTACGCCACCATCGAGAACGAAATCGCTCCGGCATATTACAACTTCAACGACCGCACCCATATCTCCAAGGAGTGGGTCGGGTACATCAAGAACACCATTGCAAAGGTCGCCAGCAACTTCACCACCAACAGGATGCTCACCGACTACTGCAACCAGTACTATGTGCCCCAGAGCAAGCGTTATGAGGAACTGACCGTCAACGGCAACGCCAAGGCCAAGTCCATCGCTTCCTGGAAGAAGCGCCTGCTGGAGGAATGGGACCACATCCGCGTGGTTTCCTGCCAGCAGCCGGACGCCTCCTATGTGGTTTCCAAGAACGATCCGCTCAACGGCGAGGTCCTGCTCGACCTGGGCCGCCTGCGTCCCGAGGATATCGGAGTGGAGATGCTTCTCGCCACCACCGACGCCAAGGGCGCATACCACATCCAGGAGACCTATCAGTACACCCTTGACGGTTACAAGGACAACGTAGCCACCTACAAGGTGTCCATCGAGCCCGAACATACCGGTATGTATCAGGTGGGCATCCGCATGTATGCCCAGAACCCTGCACTGCCGCACCGTCAGGACTTCCCGCTGGTGAAATGGCTGTAATAGCCACAGGTTTTTTCGACGGTGTCCATTCCGGGCACCGTCTTGTCATTGATACCCTCCTCTCCGAGGCCCGCGCCAGAGGGGAGGAGAGTGTCGTAGTGACGTTCTGGCCACATCCGCGCGTAACGCTTGGCAAGGATGCCGATTCGCTCCGGTTGCTGACCTCGCGTGCGGACAAGGAGGAGATAATCCTCGGGCTGGGTGTTTCCCGTCTGGAGACCGTGGAGTTCAGCAAGGAGTTTGCATTGCTGTCAGCGCTGGATTACATCCGCATGCTCCGCGATGGCTACGGCTGCACCGAGCTGGTGCTGGGGTATGATACGCGCTTCGGGTCCGAGCAGCTCGGGCCTCAGGCCATCGCAGATATGGCCCGGGCCGAGGGGGTAGCTTCGGTGATCGTCCCTCCCGTGTGCGCCCCGGATACGGACATCCCGATTTCTTCTACCATGGTGCGCGCCGCGCTGGAGGAGGGCGATACCGTGTTGGCCGCCGAACTTCTGGGCAGGCCGTACAGCCTCTCCGGCGTAGTCGTCGAGGGCAACCACCTCGGCAGAACCCTTGGTTTCCCGACGGCCAATATGGCCCTGGACGAGCCCCTGCTGCTTATTCCGCGCTGCGGGGTGTATAGTTCTGGCGTTAATATTCCGGATGGTGGGCAACGTTTCCTTTCCGGAATGACGAACGTAGGAGTGCGGCCGACAGTAGGCGGCTCCGGCATCCTGACGGTAGAGACGCATATATTTGATTTTGACGAAGATATCTACGGCCGCCGAATTCGCGTGGAATTCCAGGAAAGGATCCGCGACGAGCGCCGCTTCCCCTCGCTGGACGCCCTGCGCGCCCAACTGCGCGCCGACGCCGCCCTCATCCGCGAGGAGGACTGACATCTCTTTGTCCGAGGGACTTTCCTTTTAGATATGCCTTTCCCGGTGGTCCATCCGTTGGACCATCGGTGCTGCTTGGCAGTGGAAACTTTCCCGGTGGTCCATCCGTTGGACCATCGGTGCAACTTTGCGGGGGAAACCTTTCCCGGTGGTCCAAGGAGTGGACCACCGGGAAAAAGGGGAAGTTGGCTTTTTTAAAAAAAGTATATGAAATAGTGCGATGTCCTTGATTATTTGTTTATATTTACGGTATGAAAAGGTTTGTGCTTTTTGTTTTATTCCTTTTATTCGGTGCTATCTTGATGGCGCAGAATGAGAATGCAGATAATATAGTGGGGAAATACGAGGCGGAAGAAGGTTTGGATGCATATCGTGTTAATATTACCAAATCTTCAGATGGAACATACAAGGCTCAGATCTATTGGGTGGCTGACCTTTTAGACAAGAACGGTCACGTCAATACTGATACTAAGAATCCGGACAAAACTCTCCGCGCTACACCGATTGACCAGGTGGTATTATTCGCTGGCCTTAAGTACAATGCTGACAAGAAGAATTGGAGCGGCACCAAAATATATGACCCGAATAGAGGAATAAAGGTTGCTGTCACAGTCTCTTTTGATTCTGCAAAAGTCCTGAAAGTCAGAGGCACCGTTTTGGGAATAGGTGAAACTGCAATCTGGCGACGAATTGAATGAGTCTATAGTTCACTTTTTTATCACTTAAATTGTAAACTTATGAAATACTTTTTAGCCTCTACAGCTCACCTTGAGCGAAGTTTGTTATTCAAGGACAACGAAGATTTTATTGCCGCTATGAATTTTGTGGCAATTGTTGCTTTCCTCTCAGGCGTAACTGTTTTGTCTTTCGTCCTGATGTCGAACCACGTTCACTTTGTGCTGATTTGCTCTAGCGAGAAAGCCGAGAAATTTATCAACCGTTTCAAAAAGTTCTATAGTGCTTACTATCAGCGCAAGTATGGTGGCAAGGAATTTTTGAGGCGACTGAAGTTTGATATCAGGCCATTAAGGCTTGAAGACGAATCTCTGCAAAAAGGTATCGCTTATGTCATCGTGAACCCGGTGGCTGCAAATCTGTGCCTGAATCCCGCAATGTATCCTTGGGGGACCGGTGACACTTTTTTTAATCTTAACCCGAAGACTGGCAGGCAATTGAGCTGTTTTACAAGGAATAAGCAAAGGAAGCTGCTTCATAGCAAAGTCTCACTTCCACAAAGCTATTGTATTTCTGAAGAAGGCTATATTCTTCCTTCTTCTTTTATTCCCGTCAGGCAAGTAGAAAGTTTATTCCGCACACCAAAGGGCCTTAACCATTTTATTAACAATTCCTCTAAGGCCAAGATCCGGCTGGAGAAATCGGCTGCCCCAACATTCAGTGACCAACTTATTCTCTCTGCCTGCAATGATTTGATAAGATCATTGTTCCGGGCGCAATGTATTAATGATTTGGACAATTATCAGAAGGGTCTTTTGTTGGATCAGCTGAGGCGCCGTTTTAGCGCAGATATAGGCCAGGTTTGCCGTGTGACAGGGATTTCTTATTCTGATGCTGCGGTAATGATAGACAATATTTAAGGTTGTCATTGACTACTTTGTTTTGCGGAAGCCTTTGCCCGGTGGTCCATTCGTTGGACCATCGGTGCTGCTTGGCGGGGGAAACCTTTCCCGGTGGTCCATTTGTTGGACCATCGGTGCAGCTTGGCCGGTGGAAACCTTTCCCGGTGGTCCATTCGTTGGACCATCGGTGCAGCTTGGCGGTGGAAACCTTTCCCGGTGGTCCATCCGTTGGACCATCGGTGCACCTTGGCGGGGGAAAGTTTGGCAGGGAAATGGCCGATAGAATCAAAAATCCCAAAAACGATCCAGGGTGGGTAGCATAAGCGGCCGTTCTTTAAAAAATTATCAGTATCTTTGCAGACTATGTTGACATCGAAAGAAATACGGCAGAAGTTCCTCGACTTCTTCGCCTCCAAAGGGCACACGATTGTGCCCTCCGCACCTATGGTCGTCAAGAACGACCCCACCCTTATGTTTACCAATGCCGGGATGAACCAGTTCAAGGACATTTTCCTCGGCAATAAGAGCACCGCGTTCAACCGCGCTGCCGATACCCAGAAGTGCTTGCGTGTGAGCGGCAAGCACAATGACCTGGAGGAGGTCGGCCACGACACCTACCACCACACGATGTTCGAGATGCTCGGCAACTGGAGTTTCGGCGATTACTTCAAGACCGAGGCCATCGACTGGGCCTGGGAGCTTCTCACCGAGGTCTATAAGATCGACAAGAACCTCCTCTACGCCACCGTGTTCGAGGGTTCGGCAGAAGACGGCACCGCCATGGACCAGGAAGCCAGGGAAGCCTGGCTCAAGCACCTCCCCGAGGACCACATACTTCTCGGCAACAAGCACGACAACTTCTGGGAAATGGGCGACACCGGCCCCTGCGGTCCCTGCTCGGAGGTCCATATCGACATCCGCACCCCGGAGGAAAAACAGGCCACAGGCCTCTCGGGAGCCGAACTCGTCAACAAGTCCGACCCCCACGTGATCGAAATCTGGAACCTCGTCTTCATGCAGTTCCAGCGTTTCGCCGACGGCCACCTGGAGCCCCTTCCCGCCAAGAACATCGACACCGGCATGGGCTTCGAACGCCTCTGCGCCGTGCTCCAGGGCAAGAACAGCAACTACGACTCCGACGTCTTCACCGGCATGCTCGCAAAAATCGGCGAGCTCAGCGGCCACAGGTACGGCGAGAGCCACGATACCGACGTCGCCATGCGCGTCATCGCCGACCACATCCGCGCCATATCCTTCTCCATCGCCGACGGCCAGCTTCCCAGCAACGTCAAGGCCGGATACGTCATCCGCCGCATCCTCCGCCGTGCCGTCCGTTACGGTTACACCTTCCTGGGCCTCAGCGAGCCCTTCCTCTGCACCCTCGTGCAGCAGCTCATCGACGACATGGGCGAGGCCTACCCCGAGCTCCCCAGGCAGCAGAAACTCATAGAGTCCGTCATCCGCGAGGAGGAAATGGCCTTCCTGCGCACGCTGGACCGCGGCATCAAGCTTCTTGACGACTGCATCGAGCGCAACGCCTCCACCAAGGTCATCCCCGGTTCCGAGGCCTTCAAGCTTTTCGACACCTTCGGATTCCCCATCGACCTCACCGAACTCATCGCCGCCGAACGCGGTTACACCGTCGACCTCGACGGATTCAAGGCTGAACTCCAGCAGCAGAAAGACCGCGCCCGAAACGCCACCGCCAACACCTTCGGCGACTGGACCGTCTATCACGACGGCGAGGACGTCGAATTCGTCGGGTTCGACACCACCGAGGTCTCCGGCGCCCGCCTGCTGAAGAGCCGCACCGTGGTCCAGAAGAACAAGGAGATGCTCCAGCTCGTATTCGACCGCACCCCGTTCTATGGAGAGATGGGCGGCGAAATAGGCGACACCGGCACCGTCACCGCACCCGACGGCGAATGCATCAGGATTCTCAATACCGTCAAGGAGAACGACCTCACGATCCACATCGCCGAGCGCCTTCCCGCCGACTGCACCGGAGAATTCACACTGACCGTCGACGCCCCCCGCCGCCAGAAGATAGCCAACAACCACAGCTGCACCCACCTCATGCACAGGGCCCTCCGCGAAATCCTCGGCACCCACGTCGAACAGAAGGGTTCCTACGTGCACGACAAGGGCTTCCGCTTCGACTTCTCCCATTTCGAGAAACTCAGCGACGAGCAGATTGCGGCCGTGGAGCGCAGGGTCAACGAGCTCATCCGCAGCAACTTCCCCCTGAATGAGAAGCGCGACGCCACCATGGAAGAGGCGAAGAGCCTCGGTGCGATGGCCCTCTTCGGCGAGAAGTACGGCGACCGCGTCCGCGTGGTCCGTTTCGGCCCCAGCGTGGAGCTCTGCGGCGGCTGCCACACCAGCGCCACCGGCAATATCGGCCTGTTCAAGATTGTGGGCGAATCCGCAATCGCCGCCGGCGTACGCCGTATCGAGGCCGTCACCGGAGAAGACGCCGAACAGCTCGTCTTCGGCATGCAGACCATGCTCAAGACCGCCCGTTCCTTCTTCAACAACGTCCCCGACCTTGCCGGAGCCATCCAGAAGATGGTAGAAGACAACGCCACCTTCAAGAAACAGGCGGAAGAGTTCGCCAAGGCCAAGGCCGCTGAATTCGCCCGCACTCTCAGCCAGAAGGCCGAAGACCGCGGCGGCATCAAGCTTATCACCCTATCTCCTGCAACCAACCTGGAAATCGACCCTGCGATGCTTCGCAACGCGGCCCTCGCACTCCAGGGCGAACTTAAGAATACCGCCCTCGTAGCCGCCTACGAGGCATCCGGCAAGCCCCAGTTGCTCCTGATGTACTCCAGCGACCTCGTCGCCTCCGGCCGCAATGCCGGCAAGGACATCCGCGAGGGCGCCCAGTTCATCCAGGGCGGAGGCGGCGGCCAGCCCGGTATCGCCACTGCCGGTGGCAAGAATCTTGCAGGCCTGAAGGACGCCCTCGACGCCCTCGTCGCTGCGGCTACCCGTTAAAATACCCTTTCCGGGATGAGGAAACTGGACAAATTCACACTCAAGGCGTTTATCGGACCGTTCGTCGCGATACTCTTCCTCGTGATCTTTGTCCTCGTGATGCAGTTCCTCTGGATCTATATCGACGAGCTCGTGGGCAAGGGCCTCGGGCTCGGCGTCATCCTGGAATTCATGATGTGGGGCGCCTGCACCATCCTTCCTACGGCCCTTCCGCTGGCCGTCCTCCTTTCCTCCATGATGGTCATCGGCCAGATGGGAGAGAACAAGGAGCTGATGGCCATCAAGGCTGCAGGAATATCCCTCGGCAGGCTCATCGCTCCGCTGATAGTCACGGCGGCCATCATCTCCGTCGGCGCGTTCTTCATCACCAACAACCTGGTGCCCAAGGCGTACAACGAGATCTTCACCCTTCGTGACGACATCACCCGCACCAAGGGCAGCATCAAAATCCCTTCCGGTACCTTCTACGAGGGAATCGACGGGTATGTGCTCCGGGTTGAGGACCAGAACGACGAGACAGGAATGATGCACCGTGTACAGGTGTACGACCACACCTCCCGCAAGGGCAATACGTCCATCATCATCGCCGATTCCGCAGTGCTCCGCATGAGCAAGGCGAAGGACTACCTGACCTTCACCCTCTACAACGGCTCCAATTACTCGGAGACCAACCAGCTGTCTTACAGGGATACGTCCCTGGCCCTCAGCAGGGTCGATTTCGCCGAGGAGAACCTGCTCATCCCGCTGAAGAATTACGCCTTCGAGAAGTCCGATTCCGTGCGTTTCTCCGACCAGGCCAAGTCCATGCGCCTCGACCAGCTGTCCACCCAGAAGGACTCTCTGGAAAGGCACAATGCTCAGGCCTGGGAGAACCATTACAACCGTTTCCGCAGGGATGCGTCCATCAGCCTGCGCGAGCAGCTGGACACGGCGACAAGAGGAGACCTCCATGCTTTCTATTCCTCGGACAAGTTCCTTCACTGGAATGATTACGAGTCCGTGAGCAAGGCTTATGAGGCCGCTTCCGCGCAGGCGGACCGCCTGAACGGCGAGGTGCTGAGCTACAACCACGACGTCTTCCAGTCCACTTTCTACCTCCGGAGGACTTCCGTGGAGCTTTTCAAGAAGTTCGCAACGGCTCTTTGCTGCTTCCTGCTGTTCTTCATCGGCGCTCCCATCGGTGCAATGATCAAGAAGGGCGGAATCGGCCTGAGCGCGATTTTCTCGATGCTGTTCTTCGTGCTTTACTGGATCGTGGATATCACCGGTACCAAGCTTGCGAAGGACGGTTCGATCGATCCTTTCAACGGCGTTTTCGTGGCCTCGTACATATTGGCGCCGATCGGCGTGTTCTTTACGTACAAGGCCATCAGGGACGCTGAACTTTTCAATATGGATACTGTCAAGGCTACCTGGCGCAAGGTACTCAGCGCCGTCGCGGGCTTCTTCCGCAAGCCGCGCATCGTGTTTATGGGCACTCCGGAGTTCGCTGTCGCCCAGCTGGACGCCCTGAGGCACCGGCGCTACAAGGTGGTCGGTGTCGTTACGGTCGCCGACAAGCCCAGCGGGCGCGGGCTCAAGGTCAACGAGAGTGCGGTGAAGAAGTATGCGGTGGAGCATGGCATCCCTGTGCTTCAGCCTCTCAAGCTTAAGGATCCTGAGTTCCTGAGGCAGCTGGCCGCATGGAAGGCCGACCTTTTCGTGGTGGTGGCGTTCCGTATGTTGCCGGAGGAGGTCTGGAAGATGCCGCGCCTGGGGACGTTCAACCTGCATGCGTCGTTGCTTCCTCAGTATCGCGGCGCTGCGCCTATCAACTGGGCCATCATCAACGGCGAGAAGATTACCGGCGTGACTACTTTCATGCTGGATAAGAATATAGATACGGGCGGTATCATCCTGCGTCAGGAGTGCAGGATCGAGAATACCGATGATGCCGGGACGTTGCACGACAAGCTTATGGCTATGGGGTGCGATGTGGTCTGCGATACCGCTGAGCTGTTGATCCAGCGGAATGTGGAGTTGCGTACTCAGCGTTCGTTCGTTCAGGGTTCGGAGGTGCTGCGTCCGGCTCCCAAGCTCACGCGGGAGAATACGCGGATTGATTGGAACAGGTCTTCTGCCGAGGTCTGGAATCTGGTTCGCGGGCTTTCTCCTTATCCTGTAGCTTATACTGAGCTGGCCGATGCCGGAGAGACTTCCGATTCCCCAGACCTCCGCTTCGCTCCGTCCCTCCCACAGGCTGCGCCTGCGGGCCCCTCCCATTCAAGTGGCCATGGGCTTCAGCTTAAGATATTCAAGGTGGAGAGGATGGAGACACTGCCGGAGGGCGTTGGGAAACTGGAGCCCGGGCGGTTGTTTACCGACGGGAAGAGTTATCTGGGCATAGCTACGGGCGATGGTGCCGTCAGTGTGCTGGACCTGCAGCTTGAGGGTAAGAAACGTATGGATGTGCGGGCGTTCCTTGCTGGGTTCCGCAATCCGGAGAAACATATTTGTGTATGATTTGAACTGTCCCGGCTATGAAAACTTCGTCGCAGACCCTGGGGGCCCGGGGTGAGCAGGAGGCTTGCAGTTTCCTTCTCGGTGAGGGCCATCGTATCCTGAGGCGCAACTGGCGCGCAGGTCATCTGGAACTTGATGTCATTTCCCTTCGCGGGGATACGCTTCATATCGTTGAGGTTAAGACCCGTACGGAGGGGGCTCCGGTGCCTCCTGAGTTCAATGTGAACCAGGACAAGCGGCGGCATATGGTGCGTGCGGCGCAGGATTTTATCCATTCGGATGACGCTCCTTCCGGAATTGAGGAGGTGCAGTTTGACGTTCTCAGTGTGGTTTTCGGTGATGGCGGCCCGGTTATTGAATACTATCCCGCTGCCTTCGTGCCTGTGTACACCGGGGGCTCCGTCAACTTTAGATAACAGTGGCTAATTCGCAATTAATTAGTATATTTGCAGCGTGAAACGCATCGTTTGGAATCCTGATACTCTCAGCTATGAGGAACGTACCCTGCCCTGGTGGCTGGCTGTCATCCTCTATCTGGTCATGGCCGTAGGCGCCGTTGCCGTGGTGGGCGGGGTGTATTGGTTCTATTTTGCGTATCTCGGCAAGGACCTTCCCAAGACGGCTATCCTGCGCAGGCAGAACGACGCCTGGCAGTCGCGGGTGGGCGTCGTCAGGCACAAGCTGGACGTCTATGAGTCGATGCTCAGCGACGTCGAGGCCCGCAACGACCTGGTTTACCGTTCGATTTTCGCTCTGGAGCCCATTCCGGATTCCAGTTATGTGGATTCCACCCTCAGTGAGATTGCGGCGCTGGACCGCCGCCTGGACGTGGTTTCCGCCCGTATCGGCATACAGATTTCTTCGCTCGGCGAGGTGGCGCTCGTGGCCAAGGAGGCCGGCGACATCGTGGCCCATATTCCGGCCGTGCCGCCGTTGCTTCCCAAGAAGGGGACGTATCATCTTTCCAGCCCGTTCGGCACTAGGACGGACCCCGTTTACGGCCATACCGCCCGCCATATGGGACAGGATTTCGCGTCCCATATCGGCAATCCGGTTTATGCCACCGGTGACGGCGTGGTGGAGAAGGTCGATTTCAAGTACGACGGCTACGGCAACGAGGTCGTCATCAATCACGGCTTCGGTTACAAGACCCGGTACGCCCACCTGAATACGGTGGATGTCGGTGTCGGACAGGCACTTCTGCGCGGCGACAAGATCGGCGAAGTGGGCAAGTCCGGCAAGGCCACCGGGCCGCATCTGCATTACGAGGTGCTGTTCAAGGGCAACCAGATCAACCCTATGAGTTTCATGGATATGGGTATGCCGGTGGAAGAGTACCGTGCGATGATTGGCAAGCGCAATTCGGAGATCCTCTCCGGCCCGCCGACCACGGCGACGATGGGGGAACGCCAGAAAAAACAGGGGACCAATGGCAGACAGTAGGAAAACAGGTTCGCGCATAGTGGGAGTCGTCTGGACGGTCGTCAAGTTCGTCCTGACCGTCATTTCCCTGACGGTCGTTGGATATGCCGTCTTCGCCCTCGTGTATACCTCGCCCGAAGAGAAACGGCTCAAGGCTGAGAACGAGGCCTACGAGGCGGTTTTCCCGGAGTATGAATCCAGGCTGGACACCATCGAGGCCGACATCGAACGCCTTGTGCGCAAGGACGATATCATCTACAAGGACATATTCCATGCGGAGCCGCCGCAGCAGGACCCCGTGTCGTCGCTGGACATCTTCTTCGGCAGCGATTCCATACCCGATTCCAAACTGGTGTTCTATACCGCCGGCAAGGCTGACCGCCTGATCGGCGAGGCCGCCAGGGTGGACAGCCTGTTCCGCACCATAGCCTCGGCGCTGAGGAATCCCAAACTTGTGTTGCCGCCCATGAGCCTGCCGCTGGATTCACTTAACTACACCCAGGTGGCAGCGGGAACGGGGATCAAGACCAATCCCTTCTATACGACGGACGCCAATCACAAAGGGGTTGACTTCATCGTCTCGCAGGGCGCTCCCGTATATGCCGCCGCAGACGGCATCGTAAGCAGCGTGCAGCACTCGAGGCGCGGCGAGGGCAATACCGTATCTATCAAGCACGCAGGGGGATACGTCACCCGTTACCTGCATCTGAGGGAGATTTCCGTACAGCAGGGACAGAGCGTCCGGAAGGGACGCCCGATAGGAACCGCCGGAATGTCCGGCAATTCCTACGCACCGCATCTTCATTACGAGGTGCACCGCGATTCGCTCGTCCTCGATCCTCTCAACTACATCTTTGCATCCGTCACTCCGGAGGAGTATTCAAATATGGTCTATATGGCCGCACATACCCGTCAATCAATGGATTAATCAATATGGAAAAACTGTTCTACACAATCGGGGAGACCGCGGAGGCGATAGGGGAGTCCGTATCCCTCGTACGTTTCTGGTCCAACTCTTTCCCCAGGCTCCTCAAGCCCCACCGCAACGCCAAGGGCAACCGCCAGTTCACGGCCGAGGATATAGACGTCCTCAAGCATATCCATTTCCTGGTCAAGGAAAAGGGCCTTACGCTGGAAGGCGCCGAGCGTGCCCTCATGGCCGACAAGGCCTCCGTGAGCAAGTCCGTCAAGGCTCTTGAATCGCTGAAAGAAATCCGCGCGCAACTTATGGAAATCAAGAATTCCATTTAAGCGAAAAAATACCTATCTTTGTCATTCTTGAAAATCGATTAACAAATTATATGGCCACTACCAAGAAAACCAAGAAGATCGGGACGCCGATCGACGAGAGGGAAACTTTTGTCTCCCTGCAGAAGAATTTTGCCGACTCCGAGTCCAACACCGAAGAAAAACTCCGCACCCTGTATGAGCTCCAGAACGCCGACAATGACATCGACAAGCTTGTCCAGCTCCGCGGCGAACTTCCCGCAGAGGTCGCTGAACTCGAGGCCCAGGTGGCATCCTGCAACGCCCGCATCGAGTCCCTCGAGCAGATCATAGCCCAGTACAACGAGAATATCGCCTCCATGAACGACGACATCGTCTCCCTGGACGGCGAAATCGAGCGCTACCGCTCCCAGCTGGAGAAAATCTCCAACTCCCGCGAGTTCGACTCCATCAACAAGGAGCTCGAGAACCTCGGCATCCTCCGCAAGATCGACGAGAAGAAGATCGGCGAGAGCCGCGACGCCATCTCCGAGAACAAGGCCGCCATCGAGAACGTCAGGACCAAGCTCGACGTCCTCGCCATCGACCTCGAGGCCAAGAACGAAGAGCTCGCCCGCATCGTGGAGTCCACCGCCAAGGAGGAGAAGGCCCTCGTGGCCGTACGCGACGGCCTCGCCGAGAAGCTCGACGAACGCACCCTGAGCGCCTACAACCGCATCCGCGCCAGCGTCCACAACCACCTTGCCGTCGTCACCGTATTCAACGGCGACTCCTGCGGAGGCTGCTTCAACGCCGTCACCCCCCAGCGCCTCATCGACATCGCATCCGGCAAGAAACTCGTCATCTGCGAGCACTGCGGACGCATCATCGTCGCCACCCCTTCGGCAGAATAACATCTTATGCCGGAGCCCAAGACATCCCGTAAGAAGAAGCCGGAGGCCAATCTTGACGCCCTCGGCCTCGAGATGGGCAACAAGCCCCCTCAGGCCCTCGACGTCGAGGAAGCGGTCCTCGGCGCAATGCTCCTGGAGGCCTCCTGCGTAGATCTCGCGATGGAGGAACTCACCGCATCGTGTTTCTACGACCAGCGGCACCGAATGATCTTCGAGGCCATGGGCTCCCTGGTACTCGACCACATTTCGGTCGATATCATCACCGTCAGCAACCGGCTCCAGGAGAAGGGCAACCTGGAGACCGTCGGCGGCCCCGCCGTGCTCGCGGGCCTTTCGGAAAAGGTCGGCAGCGCGGCCCACATGGAGTATTACGTCAAGATACTCAAGCAGAAGAGCATCCAGAGAGACCTCATCACCGCCTCCTACGACATCCTGCGCGACGCCTACGACGAGTCCATAAACGTCGACGACCTCATCGACAAGGCTCAGACCAAGGTTTACGACGCCATCCAGAGCAACGTCCGCAAGGAAGTCCAGGACATCAGCAGCATCATCAACGAGGCGATGAGCGACATCCAGGAGCAGCAGACCAGCGAAGGCCTGAGCGGCGTGCCGTCGGGATTCGTCAGCATCGACCGCATCACCAACGGCTGGCAGCGCTCCGACCTCATCATCCTCGCAGCCCGTCCCTCGGTCGGTAAGACTGCATTCGCCCTCAACCTTGCCCGCAACGCCGCAGTGGACCACCATATCCCCGTTGCGGTCTTCTCCCTGGAAATGTCCAGCAAGCAGCTGGTCAAGCGACTGATGACCAGCGAGTCCGGCCTCCCCGCCGACAAGATCAAGGGCAACGTCAAGATGGAGAACTACGAGTGGGAGCAGCTGGAATACAAGCTCAAGGGCCTCTCCAAAGCGCCCTTCTACATCGACGACACCCCCGGCATGCAGATCATGGAGTTCCGCACCAAGGCCAAGAACCTCGTCAAGAACAAGGGCGTCCGCCTCATCGTTGTGGACTACCTGCAGCTCATGCAGGGCCCGGTGGAGCTCAAGGCCGTCCGCGAACAGGAAGTGGCCGCCATTTCCCGTACCCTCAAGGCCACAGCCAAGGAACTCGACATACCCATCATAGCCCTCTCGCAGCTGTCGCGCCAGGCGGTCACGCGCGCAGGCAGCGCCGGCAAGCCCCTCCTGAGCGACCTCCGCGAGTCCGGCTCCATCGAGCAGGATGCCGATATGGTCATCTTCATCCACCGCCCCGATTACGTCGGCCTCAGCGAGAACATCGAGGACCGGGAGAAAACCCAGATAATCATAGCCAAACACCGCAACGGAGAAACGCGCGACATCGACATGGTCTTCAAGAGCGAACAGATCCGCTTCATGGAGATGGACGAGGCCCTCGACCGCCTCGCCGACCGCAGCGTTCCCTCCGGAATGAACACTGACGATAACCCTTACGGCGCTTCCGCTTACGGCGGCTTTGCGCCTCCCACCGAGTTTTGATGGAAGAAATAACCCACAAAGGCAGGATAACGGCCATCGACCCCGAGGTCACCACAATAGAAATCATCTCCGAGGCCGCCTGCGCCTCCTGTCACGCCAAGGGCCTTTGCAGCCTGGGCGAGGCCAAGGTGAAGGAGGTTCAGGTACGTACCAGCGCCTGGACGCCCCGCCAGGTGGGCGATGAGGTGGAGGTCGCACTCCGCAAGGCGATGGGCTACAAGGCGGTATTCATCGCCTACGGCCTGCCGCTGGTGGTGCTCTTCGCCGCGCTCCTCATCCTCAACGCCATCGGCGTAGGGGAGCTGTATGCCGGCCTGGGCGCCATCGGAGCCGTACTGCTGTGCTACTTCGTGATCTTCCTGTTCCGCCACAAATTAAGTAAAGAATATACATTTTACCTGAAATGACCAACACCATCATCTGGACCGTCGTCATCCTGACGGTGCTTGGCCTTGTGCTTTCCCTGGTGCTCTTCTGGATCGCCAGGAAGTTCAAGGTCGAGGAAGACCCGAGGATCGACGAGATTGAAAAAACTCTTCCCGGCGCCAATTGCGGCGGCTGTGGATTCGCCGGATGCCGTGCTTTCGCCGACGCCGCCGTCAAGGCCGGCAACCTGGACGCCAACTACTGTCCCGTAGGAGGTGCCGAGGTAATGAAGAAAGTAGCCGTCATCCTGGGGTGCGAAGTCAAGGAAACCGCTCCCATGGTGGCGGTTGTCCGTTGCAACGGCACCTGCGACGCCCGTCCCCGCATCAATACTTACCAGGGAGCGCAGAGCTGCAAGGTCAAGGCTGCACTCTACGGCGGCGACACCGGCTGTCTGTTCGGCTGCCTGGGCTGCGGCGACTGCGTTGCAGCCTGCCAGTTCGGCGCCCTCTCGATGGACCCCGTCACCGGCCTGCCGGTGGTTGACGAGTCCAAGTGCACCGCCTGCGGCAAGTGCGTCGCCGCCTGCCCCAAGCGCATCATCGAGCTTCGCGCCAAAGGCCCCCGCGGCATGCGCGAGTTCGTTTCCTGCATCAACAAGGACAAGGGCCCTGCCGCAAAGAAGGCCTGCTCTTCCGCCTGCATCGGCTGCGGAATCTGCGAGAAGACCTGCCAGCACGGCGCCATCACCGTCGCCGACAACGTGGCCTACATCGACTTCGCCAAGTGCAAGCTCTGCCGCGAATGCGAGGCCCTCTGCCCCACCGGAGCTATCCACGGCGTCGGCTTCCCCAAACCCCTGGACAAGGAGGCCGTCAAGAAGCGCGTTGCCGACCGCAAGGCCAAGGCCGCTGAAGCTGCCAAGGCTGCAGAGGCTGCCAAGGCCGCAGAGCCCGTCGCCGTCCCCGTACAACCCGAGGTAAAAAAGGAGGAAAACAATGGCTAAACTGACATTCTCCATCGGCGGCATCCATCCCGCCGACAGCAAGATCGCCCGTGAGCGCAAGATCGAGGTCCTGCCCCTGCCCGACAGGGTGTATGTCTCGATGTTCCAGCACCTTGGAGCGATGGCCAAACCGGTCGTTGCCGTAGGCGACACCGTCAAGGCCGGCCAGATCATAGCGGAACCCGGCGGATTCATCTCCGCCTACATCCATTCTCCCGTCAGCGGTACGGTCCGCAGCATCGGCCCCCGCAAGGACCTTGCAGGCTTCATGCAGATGCACATCGAAATCGAGGTGCAGGGCGACGAGTGGGCCGAAGGCATCGACCTCACCCCCGAACTCGTCACCTCCATCCCGGAAGACCGCGACTTCATCCTCGACCGCATCAAGATGAACGGCGTGGTGGGCCTCGGAGGCGCAACTTTCCCCACGCACGTCAAGCTCAATCCGCCGCCCGGAAAAGTGGCTGAATGCCTCATTCTCAACGGCGCCGAGTGCGAGCCCTTCCTCACCAGCGACTACCGCATCCTGCTTGAGCGCACCGACGAAATCGTCGTCGGAGCCGCCATCATGCAGAAGGTGCTCGGAGGCTGCCGCTGCGTTATCGGCATCGAGGAGAACAAGCCCGAGGCCATCGCCGCCGTCCGTGCTTCCGTCGCCCGTCTGGGCTATCCTTCCATGGAGGTCGCAGTTCTGAAGAAACGCTACCCGCAGGGCGGTGAGAAACAGCTTATCGACGCCGTCATGCACCGTCAGGTCAAGTCCGGAGGCCTGCCCATCGACGTGGGCGCCGTGGTGCAGAACGTCGCCACCTCGCTGGCCGTCTATGAGGCCGTCCAGAAGAACAAGCCTCTGGTTACCAACGTACTGACTGTCACCGGCGACGTACTTCCTGCCGAGAAGCAGCACAACTACCTTTTCCGCATCGGCGTGCCCCTGTCGTTCATTGCACAGTACGCCGGCGGAGTCCCCGAAAGCGCCGTCAAGATGGTGAGCGGCGGCCCCATGATGGGCAAGGCAATTGCCAATCTCGACGCCACCACCGTCAAGGGTTCCTCTTCCATCCTGTACCTCGGCGAGGGCACCGCCCGCAAGTCCGAGAGTCCCTGCATCCGCTGCGGCCGCTGCGCCGACGCCTGCCCCATGGGCCTCGAGCCTTTCCTGCTCAAGAGCCTCTACAAGGCCGGCGACGTCGCCGCGCTCGAGCAGAACGCCGCCCAGGACTGCATCGAATGCGGTTGCTGCCAGTACAGTTGCCCGTCCTACATCCCCCTGCTTGACAACATCCGCATGGCCAAGGGCCAGGTGATGGCCGTCATCAGGGCCAGAAACGCCAAAAAATAGCTTCTATGGATAAAGTGATAGTTTCCCCGTCGCCGCACGTCCATTCTCCTGCTTCCACCAACAGGATAATGCTGGACGTGGTGATTGCACTCATGCCGGCGATCATCGTTTCCATATTGTTCTACGGCTGGTGCGAGATACTCGTCCTGGCCGTCAGCGCCGTTGCCTGCGTCGGCCTTGAATGGCTCATCGCGCAGTTCCTTATGAAGCGCCCCGAGCTGTTCAACGGCTCTTCGGCGCTCGTCACCGGCCTGCTGCTTGCAATGAACCTGCCTTGCACCACTCCCTGGTGGGTGGTGGTCATAGGCGCCGTGGTTGCCATAGGCATCGCCAAGATGTCCTTCGGCGGCCTGGGCCAGAACATATTCAATCCGGCCATCACGGCACGTGTGTTCCTGCTCATCTCCTTCCCGGTGTACATGACCAACTGGGCCATGCCTGACGGCTTCATAGGCTCCGTCGATGCAGTCTCCGGTGCCACGCCCCTCGGACTCATCAAGGAAGGCCTCAAGAGCGGATCCACCATACCGGAGATCCTTTCCGCCCACGGCCTCACCGCCTCCACCATCCTTCGCGATATCGGCGGCTCCAGCGGTGAGATTTCGGCAATTGCGCTTCTTGTCGGATTCTGCTATCTGCTCATCCGCAAGGTGGTCAAGCCCTGGATTCCCCTCAGCATCCTCGGCACCATCGCGCTGATTGCCTTCATCTTCCACGCCATCGACCCCGCTCATTATACGGGAATCGGCTTCAACCTCCTCACCGGCGGCGTGCTCCTCGGTGCCCTGTTCATGGCCACGGACTACGTCACTTCGCCTATGAGCAATTGGGGAGGCGTCATCTTCGGCGTCGGTATCGGTTTGATAGTGATGATGATACGTTACTTCGGCTCGTACCCCGAGGGTATGTCGTTCGCCATCCTCATCATGAACTGCTTCGTTCCCCTCATCAACAGGGCGTTCCACCAGAAGAAATACGGGAGGGCTTAGGTTATGGCAGCTAAATCGAATCTCAAGAACATGGCCCTGAGCCTTACGCTCGTGTGCCTCGTATGCTCCGCCCTGCTGGGTGGCGTGTATGCCGTGACCGCTCAGCCCATCGCCGATGCCCAGGCGGCCAAGACGTCCGCCTCCATCGCCCGTGTGCTTCCCGAGTTCACCGTCGAGCCTGAGCAGAAGAGCGTTTCCGTCGACGGCGCCGATTACACCTATTACTCCGTTCCCGGTTCCGGTATCGCGGTCATTTCGACCGTGGGCGGCTTCGGCGGTCCCCTGAGCCTCATGGTGGGCATCGACGAGGGCGGCTGCATCGTCAATACCGTCGTGCTCTCGCATTCCGAGACTCCCGGCCTCGGCGCCAAGTGCGCCACGGAGGCATCCTTCATCGACCAGTTCAAGGGCTGGGACCCCGCTACAAAGGTTCTCGCCGTGCGCAAGGACGGGGGAGAGGTTGACGCCATCACGGCTTCCACCATCACCTCCAGGGCCTACAGCGCCGCGATTGCCAATGCATACAAAGTTTATCTTAATCTGAAGGGCAATGAGTAAGTTTGGATTGATTACAAAGGGCTTCCTCAAGGAGAACCCTACTTTCGTTCTCGTTCTCGGACTGTGCCCCACGCTCGCGACCACAACCTCCGCGATGAACGGCCTCGAGATGGGACTTGCGACCATGTTCGTCCTGATCCTGAGCAACATAGTCATTTCGCTCATTGCTCCTGTGGTTCCCGACAAGGTGCATATCCCGGTGTATATCGTGGTCATCGCCACCTTCGTCACGCTGCTGCAGCTGCTTATGCAGGCGTACGTGCCCGACGTATATGAGACGCTCGGCCTGTTCATCCCGCTGATCGTCGTCAACTGTATAGTCCTTGGCCGCGC
>CACZEU010000006.1 GCA_902780175.1 uncultured Bacteroidia bacterium | reverse complement strand
TTGGTCCTGTTAATCACGTTCGTATTGACTTCAAGAATTAACTTCTTGGTCCGTCACTAAGCACATCTCCGATTCCTTCAAGCTGCCCGGCGGCCTCTCTGGGCCTCCGTCCTCTTCCGTTCGGCCGTTCAGGCGTCCCGTTCGAGGGTGAGGCCAATTATAGAATTTTCGGGGAGAATGTCAAGGGTTTTTCTCAAAAAATTTCAACTTTTTTTCACTTTTTTTGAAAAAACGGGTATTGTCCGGCCCTAGAACACCTTATCAACATTCTATTCACAATATTGCATAAAAAATAGCCGAGGTTTTCACCTCGGCCACTCATTTTTTTTGATTTGCAGGCTATTTTGTCGCAGCGTCAGTGGAATCTTCCTTTGATTTCTGGTAATCGTCCACCAATTCGTTCGCCTTGTCCAAAGCCTTGTTCAGCAGCTTGCCAGAAACATTTATTACTTTGTCCTTAATATTGCCTATCTCCTTCTCGTTTTCGTTGTACGTATCCTTTACGCCTTCTGCAAAGGACTTCGCCACGCCGACAGCAGACTTGACGCCGGATTCAAAATGCGACAGGTAATCGTCCGAGCAGACCCGCGCAAAGAACTTGTGGGCCAGCAAAGTCGGCTGCGCACGCTGATTCAAAGCAAACGTGATCAATTCCGCGTGTTCTCCGGTAGCATGGGTGAACTTGAATTCGGCAGGAACAAGCCTGTTATCGTCCACGACCATTCCCTCGACAACCACCGTCGTCTTTCCCGAGACGTCCGTGTCCATCCCCCAATATGCCTCTTGCATCAGGGAATCCATCACCTCGCCTACCGTGTACGATTCGCAGTAAGGCAGGGACTGTTTCTTCACCTCTGTTACCTCGGCATTTTCGCACGCCGTCAAAAGCGGCAGCGCCGAACACACCAACATTGGAATTAGCATTTTTTTCATTGTTTTAGCTCCATCCGAAAAGACGTTTAAATAAACCTACCTTGGCATTCTTGTCGTTTGCGACCTGAATATCCTTCAATGCAGCGATAATATCGTTGCCACACTTTATATTCGTTTTTTCCATCAGCCGGATTGTCGTCGCCAAGGACTGCAATTCCTTGACAACCGGCTCCAGGGATTCCTGCGAAGCAGACGGCTGCTTTACGCCAGCTTCAATCGGAGGCAACTTGCTAACGTCGCGACCCGCGACCCTCGCCATGTCAAGCCGGATATCCGCCAAGTTCTTGACAAGCAAATCAAGCTGCTCCGTAAGCCCCGCATTTGTTTCCGCCAAATTCTTGATGCTTCCTTCAACGACATCGTTTACACCTAACGCGGCCTTGAGCTTCTGTTCTTCTGAAGCCTGCACCATCTTGTAAAGGTCATCCTGCTTTTTTATCATTCCGTCGATAAGATCGTCCACTAGTTTATCCAAGCCCTTGCCCATCTTTTCGGAAGCATGAGTCAATTTCGGAACGCAATCAACAATCGCCTTATCAAACTCCCTTGACTTTTTACCCATATCTTCGGCAGCCTTTGCCGTCGAATTCAAATTTTCTTCAATAGCTGTCGCGATACGGTCCATTTCCCCTTTCATTTGAGACAGGGATTCCACCAAACGACGTGACGAATCAATCACTTCATACGACGGATTTGCTGCATTGCGAAGCATCTCTGCCAAGGCAGCGTTGCTATCCTCATAGCCTTCGCGAATAGTATCCTCTAAAGATTCCCCAATACTCCTCCTGACATTTCCCAAAGCGTTAGCCACGTCGCCCAAAGATTGGCACACAAACCGCTGATACTTACTGTCGCCCTGTTCATTTTCTTCGTTACACTTAGTCAGGACCCATCTGACTCTTTCCTTTTCGGAACCGTACTTGCTTCGCCAAAAAGTAAAAAGCAGAGATGCAATAATGCCATAGATCGAGGACTTAAACTGGCCGCCCATGCCCTCAATCATGCCCTTCATGTTATCAACAAGGCCCTTCATGGACTCCGCAGAGACATCGCTTGCAGATGTACTAGCAATAGCGCCCGCAGCATCATCCAGCGCCATCCCGACGCCAAGGAAGGTACCCAGAAGGCCAACAACTAGGAGCGTGCTCGGCAAGACCTCGGCACACTTTTCCGAAGCTGTCATCACATGATCGGATAGTTCAAATACGGACCCGTGTTCTGGATGCAAGTCATCCTTATCAGCATTTTCAACAAATATACGCCCGCTACCATTACAGACTTTACACGGAACAGTTTCATCACCAGGCTCTCCACCAAGGCCATTACAGTGATCGCAAGGCACATACCCCCCGCCATTATCTGAATCTTTCATCGTTCCAGATTGCCAGTTGATTTCCCATGCATTTTCATTCGCATTCTTTCGGACAAGGAGAGCGATTACAATCGCGGAGCCAAAAATGATGGCAAAGAAAAGGAACTCAAATCCATTTGTCGGAATCAAGTACGTCAGCATCGTCTACTCCTTTACGCACCTTACGGAATATGCGTCACCAACACTTTCCTTGGAAATCACCATCGGGTCGTTCCTGAACATATTGAAGACCTTCGCCGTTTCCTTTTCTTGCGAATCGCCAACCCACCAGCCGGCAAGTTCACCCTTGTAGAAATACGCATCGGCAGCTTTCTGGTAATAGCCCGCATTCAAGGCCGCAAAGCCATCATAGCTCTTCAACTTGTCCGCGCCCTTGGCTCCGACTTTTTTCAAGACACGCTCCCATTCTTCCTGTGACGGCAAGCGGAACCCCGCAGGACATGCCTTTTGAGCAGACTCATAGTTGTAAAGGCGACCAAATTCATCACAGGAACGGCTATTGTCGTAACACTTGGCAAAAGAGAGTGCCTTGCCCGCATAGCTCAAATTGCCCACCAGCCAAACCTTATCGGCATAGTTCAACAGCTTGTAAATACGGCCATCCCTGCTATCGAAAAATTCTCTGGAATCATCGAAGTTTTCGGGCTTGGTAAAAGAGGCCGGAGTCCGATTATTCGATTCAACAGAGGGCTGCACCTGAGTTTCGGCAGCTTTTACCTCCGAAGTTGTGGAGACAACCGTCTTATCCGCAGAAGACTTTTCCGCATTCTTGGGATACAGCGCAAAGCACAAAGCCACAAATAATACTGCAACCGCAATCCCGATTATTTTTCCTCGATTGTTTTTTTGAGCAGGAGTACTTGACGGATTTACTCGCGGACGAGGGGCAGCACTTCTAAACTTGGCACGAATTTCACTTTCATACCCTTTAAAGAAGGGATAAATTTTAAGAATTTCTTGACAGGCGGTTTCATCGGACAATTGAAGCGCATTGGCATACTTTTGCATAAACAAAAGAATCATTTTTTTCCACCGATGAACAACATCACCTGAAACATGAATTTTATCAGCACGATCATCCAAATCCGCGTTACTCAGTCGATCGAACAAGATATTTTCAATCAGGTCCTTTTCACGGAAATCCCTTATCTCTTGACAAAGACGCTTCTGAATATCCCTTGCCACATTCTCCGAAAGACAATACCGAGAAGCAATCTCACGCAATACATCGGCTTCTAGTTCACTGATGGCACAATCATCACAGAAGCGCTTAGCGACCTCTATTTCAAAGAGTTCCTGTTGTTTTTCTGGTTTAGAAATAGATTTAAGCGCATATTCCAGTTTCGCTCTAGCCTCTCTTGCAGATAAGAAGCGATTATCAGGATTCTCTTGACAACATTTTTCAATAAAGTCTCGGATCCCGTCTACAACCAATTTTTTCGCAGAAGAGATTTCTCTACTTCCAGTCAGCATCTCCAGAAGAATAATGCCCACCGCATAAATATCCGACGAATAAGAAGACCTTCCACCATTCATCTGTTCCGGTGCAGCATAGCCTTTCGTTCCAATTTTTGAAAGTCCAGCTAAATCTTCATAGGTATCTTTACATGCAAACCCTAAATCAATAATGACCGGAGTCCCATCTTTTTTTATAATAATATTTGCTGGTTTTAAATCACGGTGAACAATTCCATGATTTTTTAATTGCATCAATCCATCTAAAATGCCCAGCACAACATTCGCAGCTTCGCTGTACTTTCCAACATAATCCTGCCATTCTATTTTTTTCTCTAAAGTTTCTCCTTCATAAAACTCTGCAATAAAGAAGGGCTTTCCTGCATCATCATTTCCATAACAGATTCCATGAATAACATTCGGACCACATTTTCTACAAGTCAATTCACTCTCATTGACAAAAAGGTGAACTTTATCAGCCTCATTCTGAGAATCAAACAAGCACTTTTTTAAAAGGACTTTTTCCGAAGTCGCCCCATCAGACAACACTAAACTAGCCTTGTATGCTTCTCCCATCGCGCCTTGCGCACTCAATCTCTTTACATCAACCAAAAGGTACCGTTTTCCATCATGGTCTGTCAACTGAATTTCAGAAGTACGGTCTGGTTCAAAATCCGCTTCTGAACCTCCTACAATAAAACCGGCGGAACATTGAGGGATTTCAGATGTTCCAAAAGCAGAATTAACCTCCTTGCCCGTTTCGAAGGCAGAGTTTGTCACATTATCCGTCTCAAAGGCAGAATTGGTGTTCGCCGAGTCGTTCGTTTCAAATGCGGAATTTTCACTCATTCTTCACCATCTCCCGTGGCAACTAGACGAATTTCTACACGACGGTTCTCGGCAGCACCCGGATTTTCCGTATTTATCAATCGGTCGGGGCCATACCCGGCCACCGAAATACGACGCGCAATAGCGGTATCGCCCTGCACGCCGGCCAGCACCGCCTTGCGGGCTTCACGCGCGCGCGATGCCGACAAGCTATAGTTATCATCAAACGCGGCACAGTTCGTGTGGACATCCGAAACGACCCTTCCCAAAGGAATTGCGTCCGAGTGACCTTCGATTTGGATATTGATATTTTTGAACTTGCGCAAATTCATCGCCAGCACGGGCGCAACGTTCTTCTTGAGCGCAAGTTCCACATCCTTGTCAAGGCATGCGCTTGCCGACTTGAACGACTTATCCCCCAAGGTGATAATTGTATCCTGGACATTGACCCAAGAAATATCTGTATTGCGTGAAAGATTTTCCTTGATCTCCTTAATGGCCTGGCGCACCCCACGATTTTTACGATCGATACGTTCTTGCTCATGAATCTGCTTCTGGTGTTCAATCTCTGCGGCATTAATTGCAGTGCGCACAACCGACACCACAAGGAGCAACATTACGACGGCAGTCACTCCCGCCATCAAGTCCGAAATGGATACGAACGGATTGCTTTTATCTTTCCTCATAATTCGCTAAATCCCTTTCAAAATCATGCTAGACACCTGATTTTCCACCGAGGTATATTCCCGGATTAAGCGCATTACGAACTATACCCTCTATAGTCTTCTTACGCTCCTGATCTTGCTGCGCCGGCGTAGTTGCAGTCGGAGGATTCACTTTTCGCGCAGGTACCGCCGCGGCAAGTTTCGTCAACATTTCGCGTTGTTCTTTCAGCAAATTCCTTTGCAAGGCGTCCATGTGCTTTTGCATCTCATCAAAACTGTCGCCAATTTTTTCCACGACCCTATCTATATTCACGGCCTTTAGGGTATCCTTGACCGACTTCTGGGCAGCCAAGACATTTTCGTTCATATTCTGCAGCATCGTATTCTGGGTTTGAGAATTCTTTTTCGCAAATTCCACCATGCTGCTATTCACTTCTTTAACCATCTTCGCCTGCTTTTCCTGTCCATCAACGATTTGCTTCATCAATTCAGGAATCTGCTTTTTGGCAACGTTTTCAAATCCATCAGACATCGTCTCCACTGCCTTTTCAAACTGCGGAACCGATGACTGTACCGTATCCGCAAGCTTTCCCGATTTTTCACTTATCGTCTCCACACTCCTCGCCATAGTCTCGAATTCCTGATTAGCCTTCGAGACAAGGTTGTTCATGGAACTAGCCACATTCGAGGCCACCCCAATCACTTCTCTCGTAGATTCCAGAATGCGTTCATTATCCAAGCTCAAGGTTTCAAACGTTTTGGAGAAATTTGACGTCACTTCCTTAAAAACTCGATTGAGTCGAACTTCTAGAGAACTACCGATACTTTCGGACATGTTCTCCAAGGCCTGCACCATTTTCGCCTTATACTCTCTTTCCTTGACAATCTCGCCGTAGCAACGCTTGATACACCAGGTCAGGCGTCTTTTTTCGTATCCCAAGGCATTTCGAATCAGCGAAAAGGCCAAAAAACAAATGATGCCGTAAATGGAAGACTTGAACAAGGCTCCCATACCCTCCAGCATCGGCAGCATGTCACTAATAAGTTTAGACGGATCCCCGTCCTTATTCCCCAATACCCCAGCAGCCGAATCTAGTGCAAAGCCCACACCAAGGAATGTTCCCAGCAGGCCTATCACCAGCAGCAAACTAGGAAGAACTTCGGCACAGCGTTCCGGCCAGGTCGCCACGGCAGAACTCAGTTCGAATATGGATCCATGAGCGATATCGAAATCGTCGTCCTCCTGCCCGGCTCCACGCGTTCCCGCCTCCCATCGGTCTTCCCAATTGGCCTCCTTGGCAAAGAGCGGCAGCAGTACCAGATTGCCAACAGAAAGGCCAAAAATCACAATAAAGAACAGCCATTCGATGCCACTTGAAGGAAGCACGAAGCCAAGGTAATCCATCATGAGTATATACCTCTAAAAAAGCGGAGAAACACGTCTCCGCTCTTTTGTAAATATATATTTATATTGTCTCTAGGCAACCACCCCTCACTAAAAAAGCGACTTAAAAGCCTAGATTACCCCGTGCAGAACTTCACGAAAAGAATTATCAGCACGATATACACACCAATCATCGGCGGGAATGCAACACAAGATGCGATAACCACCAAGACCAGAATTGCTATACCGATGTACTTGACCCATTTCCAGAAGCCCCAGGAATGTGCATCCTCGATAACGGACTGTGCCGAGGAATTACCACTATTTTCTGCGATATCCAGCGGGTCGTCACCATCCTTGTTCTGTTCTTCTACGTTGGCGCCATGGCTAATCAAGGCGCTAGCGATATCGCCGGACGCAGACCTAGCCGCAATATGAATCGGAGCGTTGCCACGAGAATCGCGCCATACCTGAAGTGCCCCATTATCCAGAAGCAAGCGGACCATCTCACTATTGTTCTGTTCAATCGCCAAGACAAGCGCAGGCTTTCCATCCTTGTCGCCGTCGTTCACGCCGCCCTTCTTGAGCAGGGTCTTAACCATACCGACATCGCGCTTCAACACGGCCATCTGCAGCGGGGTAAACCCGTTCGAGAGTCTGCCCTTCGCAATCACGTTCGGATTGCGCACAAAGTAGTCAACAAGTTTCGCATTGCCGTTATATATGGCCCAGCCTAGCGGAGACATCGGCCCGCATTCCAAGTTCATGTTCGCACCGTTCTTTTCGAGGTACTTGATCTTGTTCATCGCGTTGGCATTAACGGCATCGCAAAGTGCGGTATTGTTGTTCTGCACATTCGCGGCATCAATGTTTGCGCCAAGCGACAAGAAGAAGGCCGCCTGCTTGAAGTCTCCCTTCGCCATGGCATCCAGGAAGCGTTCGTCCCTGTAAGTCACGTTCGCCAGATGCGTAGACGTCCTATTCGTCGCAACAGCCATCGCAGTCATTCTCTGGGCATTGAGACTCTTCGTATCCACGCCCTTCTTCAGCAAGAACATTGCCGTCGTAAAGTCGTTGGACCTGACCGCAGAATACAAAGGCGTTTCGCCCTTGTTGTCTAGAGAATTGACAGGGACATATTGCAGCGACCACTTGACAATCGAGGTGTCCTTTGTCGCGACAGCGATGTGCACCAGCTTTTCGCCAGCGGCATTGGCAAGGCGTGCATCGGCGCCGTGGTTTACAAGGCACCTCATGCTTTCCCAGGACTTGGCACGGACAGCCTTGAACAAGGCAGTTTCCTTCTGCGCATCCACGGCATTCACGTCCATCCCTTGTGCAATCAACATGGACATAATCATGGAATCCTTCATCACGGCATAGTGAATGAGCGGAGTTCCCTGCTTATCCGAAGCATTCACCTTCGCGCCGAAGGAAAGGAGTTCCTGGACGGCCTTGAAGTTCTTGCGCTTGACAGCATCGAAAATCAATTCATTCTTGTGTTCGTTATCAAACAGGAACTTCTTGACCTGAGGTGCCCGCGCATAGTCCACGGCCTTTTTCCCGTAGGCATCCCTAAAGCTCAGCGAAACACCGAGTTCCTCCAGCAGCTGGACCCCTTCCAGGAACCCGGCAGCGGCGGCGAAATGAAGCGGAGTCTTTCTTTCCTTGTTATACACATTCGATTCTACACGGGTCTTGAGCTTCTGCATCAAATCGATATTGCCCGCAGACGCCATGTAGTGCATGACATTGTTCAAGTCCTTGTCGACATCTGCAACAGAGATGTTGTCTTGCATAAGCAGCAAGTCGACAGCCTTCCACTTGCGTTCCTTGATTGCCACCATCAAGGGCGTCTGGCCCTGGGCATTCTTCGTATTGCAATCGACATGGGCCGCAAGCAGCTCGCTCATCACCTTGACATCGTCGTTTGCAACGGCAAAATGCATCAGGGTGTTTCCCTTTTCGAAGGCGTCATTGACACGCGCACCCTTAGCCATCAAGAACTTGATAGTATTCAGGTCGCTCTTTTGCACTGCGTATGCCAACGCGGAATTGCCCTTACTGTCCTTGGCATCCACATGCGCTCCCTGTGCAATATAGCGTTCCATTTCACCCTGGTTTCCGGTCGTCGCAATCTTGACAAAAAGCGAGTCGGCATACATGCGGTCCGTAATGAACTTCTTCAAGTCCTTCGACTTCACCATACCGACAAAGCTCTTGCCATCGCGATTTTCCACCTGGATATCGGCACCGGCCTCAACAAGCGCCTTCGCCATATCTATCGAGCCATTCTGGGCGACCGCAAATATAGGAGTCTGCCCCTGGAAATCCTTTATATTGGCATCCATCTTAAGCGAAGCCAAATACTTGACGCACTTGACGCTTCCGTTTTCTGCTGCGATATGCATCCAGGACTTTCCTGTAGAATCCGCATAATTCAGGTCGGCATTGGCCCTATAGGCCAAGGTGGACTTCAGGCGGTCCACATCGTCCTTTTCGATTGCTTCCCTAATCTGCGCAACCTTGTCCCTCGCATCGGCAAGATACTGTCTCGCCTTTTCGGACTGAGCATAATCGTTCAATAACGCATACTGATCTTGAATATCCGCATTCGACATGTGCTTCAGCAACGTCAGCACAACGTTATCATGCTTTTGCTGAAGCGCAAGCGCAATGGCAGAACGACCGCGTTTGTCGGCAAGCCCCACATCGGCACCATTGTCGATAAGGCGCTCCGCAACAGCGGAATTTCCCTGCCAGGCAGCCTTGAACAACGGAGTCCAACCTTCGTTGTCGGCAAGGTTCACCTTGGGAGAATAGTTCAACAGCGTGTCGATAGTCGGGATAGCGCCCAGTTCCACGGCAAGGTACAGGGGCGACTTGCCTAGAGAATCCTGCGTATCGATGAAGGCGCCCGCCTTCAACAGACGCGAGGTGTAAATGGCATCGCCCGCACCACTTGTCGTGAGCAGCAATTCATTCCTTTCCTTCGGGTTCGACGGAATCGGGGATTCATCCTTCGTGAACGCCTCACTTATAATCACGCCGAGCAGCACCAGGACCAGCGCCGCCACTAGGCCATACAGCCTGTTGTTCTTCTTTTCGGCCAGGGCCTTCTTTATCTTTTTCTTCTGGTTTTCCGGCGTCTTCGGCGATTTCAGCAACTTCGTGCGTTCATCTTCGATAATGCGCTTGAAGTCCTTTTTCGACAGTTTGTTCCCTTTGCGCTTTGCCTCTTCGAACAGGGATTCGCGGTCGTGGTCCTTGTCGCCCTTCAAGCCGGCACGGACGTGTTCCAAGTAGATGTTATAGTTCTTTGCCGCTTCCTTGAAATCGTCGACGATATCTTTTTCGGAGACGCCCAGCTTCTTTGCATCGTCAATCAGGGCCTTTCTTTCGTCTTCATCGACACTGCCGTCGTTCCAATACGGGTCGATGCACATGCGCTTGTACTCGTTTCGGCACTGCGTCGCCACAGAAATGAACTGGTCAAGGGCTTCCTGGCCGCTCTGGTAGCGGTCTTCGGGGTTCCTTTCAAGGCACTTCAATATAAAGTCCTTGAATGCTGCCGCATTGTTCTTTTCGAGCTTGGCTATCTGCTCGTCAAGAATTTTTCTGAAGGCCTCTAGACGCGCCTTCAGCTTTTCCTGTCTTTGGGGGTCGTTCCTGTCTATTTTGCCTGCAAAATTCTCCCCGGCCTTTAGGACGCTAAAGCCAGGCGTAAGCATTTCCAAGAAGATGACACCGACGCTATAGATGTCCGCAGAAAAGGCAATCTCGTGGGCAGAGCCATCCTGCTGTTCAGGAGCTGCGTAGCCAAATGTACCAATCGTGCTGACGCTTAAGTCCTTAAGGTTAGTCTTGCTGGCAAGGCCAAAGTCAAGCAGGATTGGCACCCCGTTGTCGGAACGCACCATCACATTAGCAGGCTTCAGGTCGCGATGGACGACACCCTGGTCGTGAAGTTCGCCAAGCCCTTCCAGGATTCCACGGATAACAGCCTTGCATCGACCGGTATCACGTTCATAGACATGATCCTCTATCTTCTTTTCGAGGTTTTCGCCGTTATAGAATTCCATGACCAAGAAGAAGCGGCCCTGGGAATCCTTACCCATGAACTTTCCGTTTGCCAGGTGACGGCCCCTAGAACCGTTCTCGCAGGTAATCAGGGCCTCGTTACTGAAGAGCAGCGCCTGATGCGGGTCGGCTTCGCCCTGGATACGCTTAATCAGGACCTTCTGCTCCGAAGATTCCTCTTGCAGCCAGGCCGTCGAAACGACACCCATGGCTCCCTGATTTTTAAGTTCCTCTTCGCCCCAAAGGGTGTGGCGGCACCCCTTGTTGTCTTCCAGTTCAAAGGAACCCTGGTGGGTATGCTTTTGCGACATGTGTTCGTCGGTATCAAACGCCGATAGGGCCTGCTTTACCGTTTTTTCGCTAACAAACGAAGTCCCGCCCACAGCAGCGTCAAATGCGGAACCAGCCGCAGCACCCGTCTCAAAAGCCGAACCGGCCTGTGCTTCCGTCCCCGTTTCGAATGCCGAACCGGCCTGCGATTCCGAAACCGTCTCAAAGGCGGAACTGGCCGAATTTTCCGGAACAGTCTCAAATGCCGAGGAACTCACCGAGGAGCCTTTCTTTTTCTTCATATAAACCCTTTTGTATATTCGTTCCTCTTAATATAGCATAATAAAATCCATGATTACATTTTTTTACAACTTTTTCTATTTTTTCCTTGATTACATAAGGAATCCCCTATGAGCAACGCACATTATCAACTGCAACTAGACGACCTGCTCGACCCGGCAGAGGAATTCGTCCCCAAGTACAACGAAGAACAACTTGCCGAAATGTGCTCTACACTGCAGGTAACACTTGACAGCTACAAGGTTCCCTGTACCGTAAAAGAGGGTAAGTGCGGGACGATGATTACCCGCTTCGAAATAAAGCTCAACATAGCCAAGGGCGCCAGAATAGAACAGATTACCAGCCGGCTCGAAGAAATTGCAATGAGCCTGAACGTATCGTCGGCACAATGCCGTCGCGAAAACGGTACGCTCTTCCTGGAAATCCCAAATGGCAAGGTTCAAAAAATTACCATACGCGAAATCCTGGAAAGCGGGGACTACAATCCAGATGACGGAAAACTGCCCATAGCCCTAGGTAACAAGGTTTCCGGGGGAACCGTCCTTCTAGACATTGCGAAAGCGCCGCACATTCTGATTGCAGGCGGCACAGGTTCCGGAAAATCGGTTTGCCTGAACGCAATGATTATCAACCTGCTTTTAACGAAGTCCCCCAGCGAACTGAGAATGATCCTAATCGACCCGAAACAGGTCGAGTTCAACGATTACGCAAACATTCCCCATCTGCTCCATTCCATAATCAACGATACCGATACGTTCGTGTTCGAATCCATCGAGGCCCTAGAATGGGCGAAACTTGAAATGGACCGTCGCGGTAAACTGTTTACCAGCGGCGTCAAGACCTGCAAAAACATTGGCGAATACAACACCCTGCAAGCCAAGGCCGGAAAAAAGCCCCTTCCGTACGTATTGATTATCATCGATGAATATGCAGACCTGATTCACAACGCAGAATCTATCGGCAAGGAAACGAAGAACAAGCTCGAAGGCTTTATCAAGACTCTTGCCGCCAAGGCGCGATATGCGGGCATCCATCTTGTCATTGCAACGCAGCGCCCTGCAGCCGACATCATCACAAAAGAAATCAAGGACAACATTACAAAGCGTATCTGCTTCAAGGTTGCCGACAATGCAAGTTCAAGGCTCGTCATTAGCGAAGGCGGAGCCGAGACCCTACAGGGAAACGGGGACTTCTTGCTCAACGATAACGACACGCTCATCCACGCCCAGGGAATGTTCGTATCTGACGAGGAAATTTCCAGGATTGTCGATTTGTGGAACAGGGACCAGTTTAAGGTAGCGCGGCTCCAGAGTTTCAAGGACCATTCCTTCTTCAGCGATTCGCCCAAGAAGGAAGTTTCCGTAGAGGTGTCTGGGCAAGTCACGCAAAATCTTGAGGCATCTCAAGAAAGCAGCGAGGCCGCACCCAAACAGGCCGCCACCAAGCCCGTCGCCCCGCGCAGCGAAACTTCCGAGCAGATTGAACTCGACGATATCGCCTCAACAGCATCTCAGGAAGCTGACGAAGAAACCGAAGACGGCATTGAATATGTGTCTTCTGCCGAAGACCAAGATGACCAGCAAGAAGAATCACCTGCAGCAGCCTCTCAACCTGTGGCCAGCAAAAAAATCGTTTCGATTGCAGGCGCCAAGACCGTAGCCAAGAAGAAGACCTCCAGGGAAGAAGCCATCGTGCCTCCCCCATCGAGGCCCATTCCTAAAATCGCCGCCCGTCCTAAGAAAGCAGCAAAGGATGACGATGAAGATTTCGAGCTAGAGGAAGAAGCCGCCTTAAAGCTAATTGTGCCCAAGTTCTTCACCGACCCCAGGGACAACGAAACATACAGGGTCGTAAAAATCGGAGCGCAAGTCTGGATGGCCGAAAACTTCAGGTTCGCCAGCCGCGATTCCTTCTCCATCAACGACAACGACGAGAATGATAGCGTATACGGAAGGCTTTATACCTGGGAAGAAGCCATGGAGATCGCTCCCGAAGGCTGGCACTTGCCAACCATAGATGACTGGAAGCGTCTCAACAGGTATGTTCCGAGATACTCGAAAATCAGCACCGGAACAGCGTTAAAGTGCAAGGAAAGCTGGAAAAAAGGATTCAACTCTCCCGAGGGCAAGGACATTTACGGCTTCAGCGCACTTGCCACCGGATTCTGGAACAGCGTCAAGAAGAATTTCAGCAATATCACTTTCAGCACCAATTTCTGGACAGCAACTGAAAGCGATTCTGAACGCGCCTACAGCATTTTACTGCACTACCTAAACGAAGATATCAAGGCCGAAGCAAGCAACATTCTTAACGGGTTGCCTATCCGCTTCGTCAAGAACTCCTAGCGAAAAGGCTCAGGTTTGACCTGAGCCTTTTTCATTTACTTCACCTGCATGGAATCAATCATTCTCGTTGATGCCACCTGGCCTGTCCTTTCTAGCATAAATCGCAAGCTCTGGTGAAGCGTCCAGACGGAATCCTTCGCGACGACGATATCGCCTGCATGGCTCCAGCCTCTCGTATTCTCAATAGTTTCAAAGCGGCCGCCCCCCAAATAGCGCAGTTCCTTTCTCGTAGGAGCTTTCACGCCGTTGGGGTCAACCCCATGCAGCGAAACAATATCACCCGCATTCAGCGACGAAATATTTATTTCGTTCAGGGACACGTTCTTTTCTATCCCTGCTGAACCCGCAACTTCAAACGCCGATGCGCATGCCGAACTCGCCTTAGGTGCAGCGGAAGGTTGCGGAGCGCTCTTGGCATCTTTTACGGGAGCCTTGATTTCCGTAATCGTTCTCGTGGCTGCAATCTGCCCGGTCTTTTCCAATTTCAGGCGCAGCTTCTGGCCAACACACCAAAGCATCTCCTGTGCCACCAGGATATCATGAGGAGAGCTCCAGCCGCGGGAATTCTTTATCGTTTCAAAGCGGTTGTTTCCCAAATAGCGGAGTTCCTTCTCCGAATCCGGCTTGCCAAAATCTGCACCGTGCAGGTAAACGATATCGTTCGGTTGCAAGTTCGATATAGAAAGAGTCGATACCGACTTTATATTCGCCCCCATGGAAGCCTTGCTCCACTCCCTCGAGAAAATGCGATTCAAGAAAGCGCTTGTCGAGGTATAGATTGTATTGAGGGTATCCTTCTTCTCTTCGAAGGACTTCTTGAACTCGGGGAAACAATATCCGTCACCTACAAATTCTACAGTTGCCTTATTGTCCCCTTTTTGCGTTACATACCCAAACGCATATATTGCAATCTGCCTCATTGTTTTTTCGTCATCACCCGTAAGGCGTTCTTTCGAGGTAAACGAAACAGGTATCTCGCGCAGGCCTCGCTTCGATGCGCCCTTATATGCGCCATCATAATCACGCCCCGATTCGAGCAATTCCAGAACATTGTTCCACTTCAAATAGGATTCGCACGAGCATACCTCGGCATCGAACAAGTCATCTAGTCTAGATTGTTCGTTAACTTGGAACGCCATACGCTTAGCCATCGAGCGGATGCGCAAGTCCGCCCCTATCATTGGAGAAGAGTAGACCTCTTTCCACTGCTCCGACTCAAACGTCCCCACCTTAAAGCACCTATTCACAGGCAACACGACGAAAGCCGCATTCGAGAAGAAGTGGCTTATAGGCACAATTTCCGTAGGCCTACAAGTACTCAGCTGCAGTTTCAGTTCTTTCAGGTCCTCGTCTTCCCAGGCAGGATACCCGGCAATCGCGATGTCATCGATATCGTCAGAACCGCTGTTTTTCTTCAGGAATGCCTCTGCCTGATCGAACAGCCATGTTGCAAGATATGCGCCAGGGCGATTTTCCCCCATATTTACGAACGTCTTGCCTGTACGGATGTAATCAAGCAAATTCCCAAAACAGGTATTTTCCAGATTTGCCAGGTCCGTATAATTTTTAAAATAGTAGTTACGGGCGCTCGCACCACCAAATATTTGACCATCATCGTCAATCGCAAAATACAAAGGAATCTCTTTCGACTTTGCAATTTCTACCTGAAAGGACTTGTTGTACCTGGAATCAATCAGGTTCATCCAGGCAGTATCATCCGTAAAAAGAATTTGCAGTTGCATCTTATTTTCCCATTGCCATAATGGCACAAGTAATATTATCGCCAGAACCGGCGTTAAAAGAATTGTTGACTATCCTTTCAGCACACTTTTCGTCGTACTGCAAGTTGCACAGGAATTCCCAGAATTCCGGCTTGTCTGTATAGATGTTTGGATTCGCCTCGGAAGGAATTTCGAACGGTTCGCAGACGCCATCCGATACAGCCATCAGGGCATCGCCCGGCTGCAACAGGTCCTGTTCCTCGTCCCAGGCATACACTTCGATATGCGGGCGCAAGTAGTCAGGAGGCTGGCCAATCGCGTACTTCATCTTGCGCGTCGAGGAATCGGTAGTCTGGTCTTCGGTCAACTGTCGGACCAACTTTTCCGAAGGCTTAATCAGATAGACTCGGCTATCCCCGACATTGATTGTCCAGTAGCCAACATCCTTTCGATAGACAAAACCCGTCAAGGTTGTTCCGCAGTTCTTGAATTCCGGATCCGAGGTACTCTTCTTGTAGACCTCCTGAGCCGCCCAATAACAGGTATCACGCAAGAACTGAGCAGGGTCTTCCCCGACGCCCATCGTATTGAGCCTTTGCTCAAAAACTTCATGGCATGTCACATAGCTTGCGAAATCCCCATGACCATGGCTTCCGACACCATCAGCCACGATTACGACAGAATCCCTGTTATCATGCCATATAAGGCAATCGTCTTCCTGCTTGGCCTTTCGTCCCTGAACAGAGAAGGACGAATAAGTCACTGACTGTGGCGGAAAAAAGGAAGAAGTGTTATCTTCTTCCTTTTTATTATTGCCCATCAGTCTTTTAAACAAAGACTTGATTTCCATTAGAACCTCTTTGTTACTTTGTCACAATAGGAACCAAATGCTGTTCCAAGAAGTAGAGCGATTCCAGAACAAGGTAAGATTCCTTGTATTCGAAATCCTTACCAAAGCCGCTCTTGAGCACGCCGCGGAACCATACATCGACCGTAACCATTTCCAGGCCGGAGCCCTGCAGAAGGGTGAGCAGCTGGAAAGGGTTGAAGGATCCGTCGATGTTGCCGTGGATGTCTATATTATACACCTCCTGTGAGCGCGGGGCCAGGGTAACGTCGTCCGCCGTGAAGTGCAGGCAAGGTTCTCCGTCCATCTTGACGAGGGCGTACATATTGGTGAGCGTAACCTGTACGGTGGGGTTGTCGACGCCTATGGCGATTGCGGCATCCAGGGCGGAAAGGCCCTTGGGCGATAGCGACAGCAGCTCGCAGGACGTCACTTTGATGTCCTTGAAGGAGTTGGCGCAGGAGCTCAGGCACAGGGCGGCGACTGCAATGATGAATATGCGGATGAACTTGCTCATATCTTCGCAAAGATAGTCATTTTATCTATATCTTGACTTTCCCGCTTACGGAAGCCGGTTTTCCCTCCCACGTCCAGCTGACTTTCACCACTACGGAATCGCGCTTGGGCATCAGGGACGCGATGGGGAATGACGAATAGAAGGAGTAATCATGCGAGAGTTCAGTGGGGGCCTCCTCCAGCACGGTGCGGTGATGTACTTCGAACCTGAGGGTGTCCTGGGAGTCACCGCGCATATCCGCCATAAGGTTGATGACGTGATTGCCGGCCTTCTCGCCGTCGATGGCCTTTATCACATTGGTCATGTTGAGGCATCTTCCGGAATACCAGACGCTGGAAACCGCGATATCGGTGGTCCCGAGCGAATCGGGCACCTGCGGGTCCGTAAGCACGACAGGGGCCTTGTACAGCGGAACCATATACTGCTGCAGACGTGCGTTGTACGTGCTGTCGGCAGTCTGTTCCGTGGCGTCGATTACCGCAACCACGCGGGGGGCCTTGCTCCATGCTTCATCCGGAATGCCGGCGGGGAAGACATACTTAATGCCGTCGTCGGCAAGCAGTGAACCGTCGGAGCCGACGTATCCGAACGTGACTATACGGTACAGGAACGGTTCCTTGTCGATACAGGAAACGGCGGCCGCGATGGCCAGCAGGAATATGAACAGTCGCTTCATAACAATTTCTTTTTGGTGGGGCGGCACAGGATCTGGATGTCGAGGTCGTCTATCCTGTATCCGCGGAAACGGTGCCCCTTGAGGAACGCTTGCACTTCTTCCAGGAGGTCCGGGGCGTCGATGTCCACGAATTCGTGGTTGGCGGTGTCGTACAGGTGGATGTGCCTCCACGCATTTATGTCGAACATCACCTTGCCGTTGGAACTGTACCGCCTTGCGTATATTCCGGTGTCGGCAAGGGATGAAAGTATGTTGTAAACGCTTGACCGGGCGATGCGGCAGGCCCCCTCGGCAACGACGGCGTCATAGACGGTGTCCGCATCTGCGTGTATCAGCTTGAGCATTGCGCGGTGTACGGCCATCCTCTGCGGGGTCTGCTTCAGCCCGTAAGTGCCCAGCATCCTGGAGAATGACTCCGTGTCTGCCGGCTGCCGGTGCGTCTTGCGTCTCATACGCCTTCGTTAAGCAGGGCCCTGGCGTTGGCCACGGCCTCGGCCGTTATGGATTCGCCGCTGAGCAGGCGGGCGATTTCCTGCACCCGGGCCTCTCCCTGCAGGAGGGTGATGCCGGATGTGGAGACTCCGCTTGCAGCGTCGAATGTCTTGCTTACAAGGTAATGTGCGGTGCCCTTTGCCGCAACCTGCGGGAGATGGGTGATGGAGAACACCTGCATGGTCTCTCCCATGCGGCAGATCATCTGCCCCATCCTGGCTGCGACGCTGCCGGATACGCCGGTGTCGATTTCGTCGAAGATCAGCGTCGGCATGCCCTCGAAACGGGCCATCAGGGCCTTGAGGCTCAGCATGATGCGCGACAGTTCTCCGCCCGATGCACACTTGGCGAGCTCGGTACTGCGCGTGCCGTCGGCGCTGAACAGGAACTCGACGGAGTCGGCTCCGGTGGCGCCTGGGGCGATGCCGGTGAGACGTATCTGGAAGCGCGCCCTTTCCAGTTCGAGGAAGGACAGGCCGTCCGTGACCTCGGCGCTGAAGCGTCCCGCCGCCTCCTCACGCATCCCGTGAAGACGCCGGCAGATGCCTTCGTGCTCCGCCCGTAGTGTCTTGAGCTGCTTTTCCAGAGAGGTGATCCTGTCGTCAAGGCCTTCGGCATCGACGGCCAGGGAAGCATAGTGCTCGCGGACGCCGATGAGTTCGTCGACGGAACTGACGCCGTGCTTGGTCATCAGCCTGTAAAGGGTGGAGAGGCGCTGTTCCACCTGCTCCAGCCGGGCGGGGGACGAATCGATGCGCTCCGCAGCGTCTTCCACTTCGGAGAATATGTCGTCCAGTTCTATCCGTGCTGAATCTATCCTTTCCGCAAGCGCGGAAGCTCCGGGAAGATAGCGCGCGGCGTGCTCCAGGGCCTTCCGGGCCTGCTGCAGGGCGTCCCGTACGGGAATCTCTCCGCCGTTGAAACTGCCTAGCGCGGTGGCGAGGCGCTCGCGTATCTCTTCTGCATTCCCGAGGGCGAGCTGTTCCTCCTCAAGCGCTTCCAGCTCTCCGCTGCGGAGTCCTGCCGACTCGAGTTCGCGGAGCTGGGCGCTGTTGTAATCGGCTTCGGCGCGGCTTTGCTGCAGCGCCTGCCTTGCCTGCGTCAGTTCCCGGTCGCATTCGCCTATGCGCTCCCAGGCCTTGCGGCAGTCTTCCGCAAGGGCGGTGGCGCCGGCATACCGGTCCAGAAGACCGAGCTGGAACTGGCGGTCCGTAAGCAGGAGGCTCTGGTGCTGGGAATGGATGTCGAAGAGGCGCCCTCCCAGTTCGGAAAGTTCCTGCAGCTGCACGGGGCAGTCGTCGATGAAACTGCGTGAGCGACCGGAGGAATAGATTACGCGCCGGATTATGCGTTCGCCTTCAGGGGTGTTGAATATGCCTTCCACTACGCAGCTGTCGGCTCCAGCGCGTATAAGGCCGGGGTCGGCCTTGTCGCCGGCGAGCAGACCGAGTGCACCCAGCAGTATGGATTTGCCGGCGCCGGTCTGTCCCGTAATGATGACAAGACCCTCCGGGAACTGTACGTCCAGAGAGTCTATGAGTACGAAATTGCGTATGTGAAGGCTTTGCAGCACAGCTATTCGCTCTTGCCGTCGGAGGCTGCGATGCGGTAGTCGAGCTCGCCGTTCTCAAACTCGGTGGTGGCTATCAGGCCGGGCTTGGGCTGACGCTCGAAGTACTTGGAGATCTCTATCTGCTCCTTGTTCTCGAAGGTCTCTTCCATGGTGTCGCGTTCGCCCTTGAATTCCTCGAGCCTCTTGGCGAGCTCTTTCTTCTCGGCGAGTGCAATCTGGTTGGCCCTCTGGGCTATGATGACGGTGGTCTCGTAGATGTTTCCTGTGGGGGCTGCAAGGTCCTTGATGTCCCTTGTGACGGTGTTGTTGGGTACTTTCTTTTCCATTATTGTCAGTGTTTTTCTTTTGCTTTCTTGTAAACGCGGTCGAGTTCGGCACGCCTGGGGGAGTCGGGGTATTCGCCGATGAAGTTGAAATAATCGTCGTAGAATACCAGGAAGCGCTCCTTCTGCTTGGCCTTGACGCTCATGTCGGCGTAGTTGTACGAGGCCATGGCGGTGTAGAACAGTATGTTTTCGCGGTAGCGGTTCTCGGCGTCGTCCTTGAGGACGTTGCGGAGAGCGACGCGGGCCGCTTTGTAGTCTTCCATCTTATAATAGAGGTACGCGGCCTCGTAGGCCTTGCGGTCGAGGCGCTCTTCCAGGTCGTCGACCATGTGGTCGCAGACGTCACGGTACTCGGTGTCCGGGTGGTTCATCAGGTATTCGTGGATGGCCGTGAGGCACTTGTAGGTGGGTGCCTGGTCCAGCTCGTAGCGGAGCGTTTCGCGGAACAGGCAGTCCAGGCGGAGGAATTCCGCACTTTCCGCAAAGGGGCTGCGGGGGAAGTTGCGGGTGAAGTTGTCGAAATTGGTTTCCGCGGTGACGTAGTCCTTGCCCCTGTAGTTGCTGAGGCCCCAGTAATACTGGACCGTGTCGTCCCTGGCGGTGCCGTTGGTGAGGTACGACAGGGATTCGAACAACTGGGCGGACTTGCTGAATTTGCCCTGGTTGAAGTAATCGAACGCAGCCTGGTACTTGGCCTCGGCGTCATTGCTCTCCAGGAGCGTCTCGTAGGCGCTCTTGCAGGAGAGGGCCGTGACCAGTACGGCGGCGGCTATGAAGAGAATACGCTTCATTGCATGAGGAATTTTTCTGCGTCCAGTGCGGCCCGGCACCCCGATGCCGCGGCGGTTATGGCCTGACGGTACCTGGGATCCTGGACGTCTCCGGCGGCGAATACGCCTTCCACGTTGGTGTGGCTGGTGCGGCCGTCGGTGATTATGTAGCCCTCGGCGTCGGTGTTGACCCACTGGGAGAAAAGTGCGGACTGGGGGTTGTGCCCGATTGCGAGGAAGAATCCGTCGATTGCGATGTCGAAGACCTCTCCGTCCTTGCGCTCGAGGCGTGCGCCGGTGACGCCGCTCGAATCGCCGAGCACCTCGCGGGTGTTGCAGTTCCAGAGGATCTCGATGTTCGGGGTGGCCTTGACCTTATCCTGCATGGCAACGGAAGCGCGCAGGACGTCGCGGCGGACTATCATATAGACTTTATTGCAGATTCCTGCGAGGTAGGTGGCCTCTTCGCAGGCGGTGTCTCCTCCGCCCACGACCGCAACGTCCTTGCGGCGGTAGAAGAAGCCGTCGCAGGTGGCGCAGGCCGACACTCCCAGGCCGCGGAACTTCTGTTCCGACGGAAGGCCGAGGTAGCGTGCGGTGGCGCCGGTGGCGATAATCAGGGCCTCTGCCTCAATGACGTCCCCGCTGTCGAGCGTGAGCCTGAACGGCCGCTGCGACAGGTCTGCCGCGGTTATGGCTCCGCTGCGGATGTCGGCCCCGAGGCGTACGGCCTGCTTGCGCATGTCGGCCATGAGGGCGTTGGCGTCAACTCCGTCGGGATAGCTTGGGAAATTCTCCACGACGGTGGTGGTCGTGAGCTGCCCGCCGGGTTCCATGCCCTCGTACAGTACGGGGCCGAGAGCGGCGCGGGAAGCGTAAATGGCGGCGGTGTAGCCTGCAGGGCCGCCTCCTATGATGAGGCATCTAACTTTTTCCATCAGCGGACGAGTGTTATAGTGTTGTTGGGATTGTAACGCAGGCGGCGGACGGCGGTGTTGGTCTTGCCGGATGCGTCGAAGCGGAAATCTGTCTGGAGGCCCTTGCCGGGCGTGGTGGCGAGCTCGGCGTTCCATACGTCCGGGTCGCGGCCAAGGGTGGAGCCGAAGTAGTACATGAGGTCGTAGCCCTGGAACACCCACTGGCCGGGATCGCCCTTGAACACCGAACGGTACTTGTCGCTGAATATCTTGACGTCGCGGCTCGACGGGTCGGCGTAGTAGGACGTGGTGATGCGGGTGGCGGCGGCGTGGATGCTTTCTATCTCAAGTTCAGAGATCGAACGGAGCCTGGAAGTGCTGTAAACGACGCTGTGGCCGCCGCGGAGATTCATCAGGGCGGCGTCGCGCACGGCGGTGGCGCAGAAGGAATCGTTCTCCGACGCCAGCACGAAGCGGCAGGTGCCGCGTACAGTGCCCTCGTACGCTATTGCGGACGAATTTATTTCGTAGCCTATGCCCCTTTCGGCAAGCTTGACCGCAAGGCGGGACGCCATCTCTCCGGCGGCGTCTTCCGCGCTCTGCAGGAGGACGACGGTGTCGCCTCCGCGGAGGTCCTCGGCGAGCCAGGCGACTAGCTCGTCAACCTGCGCCTCCCATCCTGCGGGGGCCTGGATGACGTTGTAGCGGTCGGTAAGCTGGGCTGCCTTGGGGTCGAGAGGGGAGACGAGGTATTTGCCGCGGAGCCTCGGGAGGATGCGGGTGATGTCCTCGTAACTGACGGGGCCGATTATGAGGTCCGATTCCGCGAGGGCGGAGACGGAAGGGTATCCGACGGAGGAGTCGTAAACGTTGAGCTCGTAGCGTACTTTTTCGCTGGAAAGCTGGTCTGCGGCCATCAGCACCCCGCAGTAGAAGTCGAGGAAGTTGCTGTTGGGACTCTCCGTGCTCTTGATGGGCAGTATGAGGGCGATCTTCCTCGTCCAGATCGCATCCCTTTCGGCCTGCAGTTCTTCGTCGGTCTTGACGGGCGTGAATATGTTGTCCCTATTCACATCCGTGCTGTCCTTGGCGGGACGGCCGCCGGGGAACAGGTACCACTGCGCCGATGCCCCCAGGGGGAGGAGCACCGAAAGCAGGAGCGTTGCGATGAAGTATCGTCTCATAATGTTGCTGTGAAGTTTAGCAGTCTCTTGCAGAATCCGGACCACGACAGAAGTTCCTTCTGCGTGCGGATGTTCTTTTTGCATTCCTCCTGCAGGCCGGGAGTCCCGAAGAAGCGGATTATGCCGTCGCGGACGCAGGCCGGTTCCGGCTTGTCGACGACAAGTCCGGTGCCGGCTCCCTCGACGGTGGCCCTGAGCGAACCGGTATCGGTGACGATCATGGGGACCTCGAAGTGCAGTGCGACGGCGTTTACACCGCTCTGGGTGGCGCTGCGGTAGGGCAGGACGACGGCGTCGGAGGCGCACATGAACGTGCGGACTTCGGCGTCGGGGATGTAGCGGTCGAACAGGTAAATGCGGTCTTTCGCGGGGCTGGCGTCAATCAGTGCGCGGTATTCCGAGAAGTCGCCGTAGGGCTCTCCCGCGATGATCAGGCGGTATTCCTGCGGCAGTTCTCCGAACGCGCGGAGGAGTATGTCCAGTCCCTTGTATTTCCTGATGAGTCCGAAGAACAGGAGGTTCCTGCCGCCGTGGGGTATGCCGAGGGCGTCTTCCGCGATCTCCCTGCCGACGGGCTCCCCGAAATGGTTGTAAACCGGATGCGGGATGACCTGGAAGGGCTTGCCGGGGCTGAGGGCCTGAAGCTCGGAAGCGACGGAATCACTCAGCGGGACGCAGCCGTCCACTCCCTTGAGGAACCATTTTGTAAGCGGGGCGTCGAAGAAATGGGGTTCGTGCGGAATGATGTTGTCCGTTACCGCGACGACCTTGCAGCGGTCGCCGACGTGGCGGGCCACCCATCCAAGCGAAGGGGCGAACCAGCTCATCCAGTAGCGCAGGATGAGGATGTCGGCTCCCCATTCCTCGATGGCCCTGGCTGTCTTGCCCCAGGTGAAGGGGTTGACGGTGCTGAGGATGCGCTCGGACGGATAATTGTCGGCGTTGTCCTCGGGCGTGACGTACTGGGTCTTGCCGGGGAATAGCAGGGAAGGGTACTGGGTGGTGAAATTGAAGGCCTTTACAATATGCTCGCGGCCCAGTTCCCTCGCCAGGGCGGCGTTGAACTGGGCTATTCCTCCCCTGAAGGGATACAGGCAGGAAAGTATCGCGATTCTCAAGGCTTATTCTTTGTTCTCGGACTTGCTCTTTACGTATGCGGCGTTGAGGCCTTCGAGGAGTTCGTCGGTGATGTCGAGGGACGGGTCGGCGACTACCACGGGAGCGGGGAGGATTTCACCCTGGGTGGTGAGGATCATTGCATAACCCTTGACGGCGTTGAACTCATCGACGTAGGTCTTGATGGCGTCTGCGATCTGGTTCATCATTACCTGCTGCTCTTCGATTATTTCCTGCTGCTTCTGGGCGGCATACTGATCGAAGTTGTTCTTCTGCTCCTGGAGCTTGCGGCTCTGGACCTCTGCGACGGACTGGGTCATGAGGCCCTTGTTGATCTTGTCCTGGAAGGTCTTGATATCCTTTTCCAGCTTGCTGCCGCGGCGGTTGACTTCCTGGTTGATGCTGTTGATCTTGGTCTCCGCCACGCTGCGCAGGTCGTTGGCCATATCGTACTCGTCGATGACGCGGTCGAGGTTGAAATAAACTATCGCTCCTGCGGTGACGGTGCTGTCTGCTGCTGCCTTGGCGGACTGGTCGCCGGCGTTGTTGCAGCTGGTGATCGAGGTGGAGAGCAGGGCGGCTGCGCCTGCAATGGCAATGATGCCGGTGAGAATTCTTTTCATCTTATCTAATAATTTCTTTAGTTGCAATCTGCAAATGTAACTATTTTTTCCGAATCTCTGCCAAATATGCGGCCACGGTGTTCTGAAGGCCGAGATAAAGGGCGTCGGAAATGAGTGCGTGGCCGATGGAGACTTCGTCCGTCCACGGGATGCTGCGGATGAACCAGGCGAGATTCTCCAGGTTGAGGTCGTGCCCGGCGTTGAGGCCAAGGCCTGCCTCTTTTGCCGCCAGGGCGGCCTCCAGATAGGGCCTGACGGCCGCTTCACGGTTTTCGCTGTACTGCTCCGCGTATGCAGCGGTGTACAGTTCGACGCGGTCTGCGCCGCACAGGGCCGCACCGTGGACCATTTCGGGGTTGGGGTCCACGAAAATTGACGTGCGGATGCCCAGGGCCTTGAACCGTGAGCACATCCCGGTGAGGAACTCCCGGTTGGCAATCGTATCCCATCCGGCGTTGGACGTGATGGCGTCGTGGGCATCGGGTACCAGGGTGACCTGGTCGGGGCGCACCTCGGCGACAAGGTCGCAGAAGGAGGGGATGGGGTTGCCTTCAATATTGAATTCCGTGGTGACGAGCGGGCGGATGGCGCGGACGTCCGAATATCGGATGTGACGTTCGTCCGGACGGGGATGGACGGTTATGCCCTCGGCGCCGAAACGCTCTATGTCGACGGCGGCCTTGACGGGGTCGGGCAGGTTGCCGCCGCGGGCGTTCCGCAGGGTGGCAATTTTGTTGATGTTGACGCTTAATCTAGTCATTGGAGTGCAAAAATACGAAATATTGTGCTAAATTTGAAGTCTGATATGAAACTTGCCTATTATTTGAAGGATTCCCGCCTTCAGCTCGATCCGGAAGTGCTTGGGCTTCTCGCCGCGATGGGCGCAGCAGGCCTCGACGTCTATCCGGCCCTGGAGGCCTCCCAGATACAGGAAGGGACCGAAATGCTCCTCAGTTTCGGAGGAGACGGCACCTATCTTTCCGCCGCATCCCTTGCACTGCGCGCCGGTCTTCCCGTCCTCGGCGTCAATTTCGGCCGCCTCGGTTTCCTTTCGGAAAACAAGGCCGACAGCATCGCCGACGCCCTTGCCGCAGGCGCCTACACGATAGAGCGCCGCGGGCTTGTGAAGGTGGAAGGCTGGTGCCTTGCGGACGGCCCCCAGACGGCCCTGAACGAGATCTGCGTGATGCGCAAGGGCGGCTCAATGCTCGGCATAGACGCCAGCATAGACGGCCGCCCCCTCCCTACATACTGGGCCGACGGACTGATTGTGGCAACGTCCTCAGGCTCAACCGCTTATTCCCTGAGCGTCGGCGGCCCTATCTGCCTGCCGGAGTCCCGGGTGCTCATACTTGCCCCCGTGGCGCCGCACAACCTCAACGTCCGCCCGCTCATCGTCCCCGATTCGTCCCGCATCGGCCTTTCCTTCCACTCCAGGGAGGATTCCATCCGCCTGTCGGTGGACAACCGCGATTTCGACATCCCCTCGGGCTCCCGCCTGGAGGTCTCGGCCGTCCCGGACGCCCTTCAGCGCGTCGTGCTCGACGGTTCCAATTTCATACAGGCGCTCCGCTCCCGCCTCCATTGGGGGAGCGACGTCCGCAACTCCGAACAGTAATGAACAAGATTCCCCGTCACGTAACCATAATAATGGACGGCAACGGCCGCTGGGCGCGCCAGAGGGGGCTCGACAGGGTCTTCGGCCACCGCGCCGGAGTGGAGAGCGTCCGCGCCGTATTCGAAACCAGCGCCGAGCTCGGCATCGAGTACCTTTCCGTATTCGCTTTCAGCGAAGAGAACTGGTCCCGTCCCGACTCCGAGGTCTCCGCGCTTATGTCGCTGTTTATCAAGTCGATAAATAACGAGAAAGAGACATTCCTGAAGAACGGCATCCACTTCAGGGTGCTCGGCAACAGGGAGCGCCTCTCCCCGGAGCTCAACGCCGCCATCGACGACCTCGACGCCGCAACGGCCGGCGGTACCCGCATGACCGCCATCATCTTCGTCAGCTACAGCGGCAAGTGGGACATCGCGCAGGCCGCACGCCGCATGGCGGCCGAGGGCGGGGACGACATAGAGAAGTACCTCGTCACATATGGAATCCCCGACCCGGACCTGCTCATCCGCACCTCCGGCGAGCAGCGCATCAGCAATTTCATGCTCTGGCAGATCGCATATACGGAACTGGTTTTCACCGACGTCCTTTGGCCCGATTTTCGAAGGGAACAGTACCTCGCGGCCCTGGAAGAATACTCTTTAAGGGACCGGCGTTTCGGAAAAGTCAAATAATTCCGTATATTTGCACCCTTATCGGACAGTAATGGTCAGAAGATATATCGTCGCCTTAATGTTTCTGCTCGCCGGATGCCTCCCGCTGATGGCACAGCAGACACCGGTGGAGGTTGATTACTCCCACCCCCGCAAGTACGTTGTGGGCGGCGTTTCCGTTGAAGGCAACAGCTATTTCAGCTCCCAGCAGATAACCCAGCTCACAGGCCTCCGCAAGGGTATGGAGGTCACCGTTCCCGGAGAAGACGTGTCGGAGATAGTCCGCCGCCTGTGGCTCAAGCGTTATTTCGAAGACGTCTCCCTGGTCATCGACCACCTCACGGCCGAGGGCGATTCCGCATATTTCAAGATTATCATCAAGGAGCGTCCCAGGGTGTCCCGCTGGACCTTCACCGGCGTCAAGTCCGGCGAGAAGAAAGACCTCCAGGAGCGCCTGAACTTCCGCCGCGGCGGAGAGTTCTCCGAATACGTTGAGAAGACGTCCGTCGACATCATCAAGCGCTATTACGCCGAAAAGGGCTTCCTGAACGCCACCGTCTCCCCGGAGGTCATGAAAGACTCCGTCATCCGCAACGCCATACGCGTCAATTTCGCGGTAGACCGCGGCCAGAAGGTGCGCATCAAGGACATCAACTTCATCGGCAACGAGCACGTCAGCGACTTCAAGCTTGCCCGTTCCATGAAGAAGACCAAGTCCAACAAGATATACAACTTCTTCAACAGCAAGAAGTTCAACGCCAAGGAATACGCCACCGACAAGAAGTCCGTCATCTCCGCCTTCAACGAGGCCGGATTCCGCGACGCCCGCCTTGTACGCGACTCCGTATATTACATCGAGCCCGGCAAACTGGCGATAGACCTCGTGTTCGAAGAGGGCGACCGCTACTATTTCCGCGACATCACCTGGACCGGCAACTCCGTCTTCCCGTCCGAGTCCCTCAACGAGATACTCAAGATCGGCAAAGGCGACGTGTACGACGTCGTCTCAATGCAGAAGCGCCTCCTCGGCGGCGGCAAGCAGACAGACCTCGACGTCTCCAAGGTTTACCGCGACAACGGCTACCTCTTCTTCAACGTCACCCCCGTGGAGACCAACATCCAGAACGACTCCGTCGATGTCGAGCTCCGCATCTCCGAGGGCAAGCAGGCCACGCTCAACAACATCATCATCAACGGCAACGACCTGACCAACGAGAAGGTCGTCCGCCGCCAGCTGTTCACCCGCCCCGGCAACCTGTTCAGCCAGTCCGACTTCGAGCGTTCCATCCGTGAAATCGCATCCCTCGGCCAGTTCGACCCCGAGGCCATCGCAGACCCCAACACCGGTTACTCCATCATTCCCAATTCGGTCAACAGCACCGTCGACATCATATACAACGTCACCGAGAAGCCTTCCAGCCAGCTGGAACTCAGCGGCGGATGGGGCGGCAACACCTTCGTCGCCACCGTCGGCGTCAGTTTCAACAACTTCTCCACCGCGCGTATTTTCGACAAGAGCGCCTGGCGTCCCGTACCCCTCGGAGACGCCCAGAACCTGGCGTTCCGCTTCCAGACCAACGGCACCTATTATACCGCCCTCACGGCGAGTTTCGTGGAGCCCTGGCTGTTCGGCAAGAAGCCTACGTCGCTCAACCTGTCCGGATACTACACCCGCGCCACCAATTCCAACCTCTGGCTCGGCATCCTCAGCAACGAGCAGCAGATGGAGGTCTTCGGCGCATCCGCATCCCTGGGTACGCGCCTCAAGTGGCCCGACAATTACTTCGTCCTGTATAACGGCCTCAGCTGGCAGACATACCGCCTGCGCAACTGGGACTACGGTTTCATCTTCAATACCGGCGTGTCCCACAACCTCAGCTATTCGGTCAACCTGCTCCGCAATTCCACGGACCAGCAGATATACCCCCGTTCCGGCTCCGACATCTCGGCGTCGGTGTCCCTCACTCCGCCTTACTCGCTTTTCCGCAAGTACGACTACGACCCCGTCAGCGGAAACAAGATCACCGAGCGCGGCGGCAGGCCCATCGGATGGAAAGACGTCAACTACGACAACTGGAGCGTACAGGACCGCTACCGCTGGATAGAATACCACAAGTGGAAGCTCTCCGCGGCCACTTACATCAAGCCTTTCTCCAGCCTCGACTTCGTCATCATGACCCGCGCGCAGTTCGGTTATCTGGGTTACTACAACCGCAACTGGGGCTATTCTCCCTTCGAAGGATTCCTCGTGGGAGGCGACGGAATGTCGGGCTATATGACTTATGGCACGGAAATAGTAGCTCTGAGGGGGTATGAGAACAACAGGCTTACTCCGACCAAGGTCTCGCGCTACAGCAACACGGCCACCTATGCCGGTAACGTATATGACAAGTTTACCGTCGAGCTGCGTTATCCGGTCATCCTCCAGCCGCAGTCCACGATCTTTGTGCTGGGCTTCCTGGAGGCCGGAAACTGCTGGAGCGACATCCGTGATTTCAACCCGTTTGAAATCAAGCGCAGCGCAGGTGTCGGCGTACGCGTCTTCCTGCCCATGATAGGCCTGCTCGGCGTCGACTGGGGCTACGGTTTCGACGACGCCCAGTACGGAGGAAGCCAGTTCCACTTTGTTATAGGACAACAATTTTAAAATGACAGATATGAAAAAGATTCTTTTGGTTGCCGCTTTGGCAATGATAAGCGCAGCAGGTTTTGCGCAGCAGAAGTTCGCACACGTCAACTTCTCTGAGCTTGTGCAGCTGATGCCCGAGGCCGACCAGGCCCGTGCCACGATGGACGCTTCCAGCAAGGAGGCCCGCGAGACTTATCAGGCGATGGCCGATGAGTTCAGCTCCAAATATCAGCAGTATCAGCAGAAGGCCTCCACCTGGACACAGGCCATCCGCGAGAGCAAGGAAAAGGAACTCACCGACATCCAGCAGCGAATCCAGGAATTCGAGCAGAATGTGCAGGCAGAGCTCCAGCAGCAGCAACAGCAGCTCATGGCTCCCATCTACAAGAAAGCCCAGGAGACGATAGAGGAGCTCGCAAAGAAAGGCGGATACATCTACGTGATAGACAAGGGCTCGGCCCTCTACATCGATCCCGCTCAGAGTGAAGACCTCACTGCAGCGGCCCGCAAGATTCTCGGAATTCCCGAGGGCCGTACAATGGAAAGTTTACAGGCTGAACTTCAGGCACAGGCTCAGGCCCAGGCAGAAACCGCAAAATAAAGTATTTATAACCACATAGCTAAGATGCAACACAAAGTCATTGACTTAAAGGATGTTGTGATTAGATTCGCAGGAGACTCGGGAGATGGTATGCAGCTCACCGGGTCTCTTTTCGCTGATATGTCAGCAATCTATGGCAACTCCCTGTCGACATTTCCCGATTTTCCCGCCGAGATACGTGCGCCCCATGGCACCGTGTCCGGCGTTTCCGGTTTCCAGGTCCATATCGGAAGCGAGGGCGTAGGCACCCCCGGGGACTTTTGTGACCTGCTCGTCGCAATGAATCCTGCGGCCCTCAAGTCCAACGCAAAATGGTGCAAGCCCACCGCAATGATCCTTGTGGACGGCGACGCATTCGACGAGAAGGGCATGCAGAAGGCCGGTTTCAAGACCGACAACCCTTTCACCGAACTTGGTGTGGAGGACCGCGCCATCATAGTGGCCGCAATCAGCACCCTCACCCAGGAGTCCCTGAAAGACAGCGGCATGGACCCCAAGACCGTACTCAAGTGCAAGAACATGTTCACCCTCGGAATGGCTTGCTACATCTACAGCCGTCCGCTGGAGTACATCTACATGTATCTTGAGCGCAAGTTCAGCAAGAAGCACCCCGAACTGATCGAGCCCAACAAGAAGGTCCTGAACGACGGTTACAATTACGCCGCCAACATCCAGGCCATTCCCAACACCTACACGATAGCCCCGGTGAAGAACAAGAAGCCCGGTACCTATCGCAACATCACCGGCAACCAGGCCACCGCCTGGGGCCTCCTTGCGGCATCCGAGAAATCCGGCCTGCCGCTTTTCTGCGGTTCGTATCCTATCACCCCTGCAACCGCCATCCTCGAGGAACTTGCAATCCACAAAAGCCTCGGCGCCAAGACCCTGCAGGCAGAGGACGAAATCGCCGGTATCTGCACCGCGATCGGCGCAAGCTATGCCGGCAACCTGGCTGTCACCACCACTTCCGGCCCCGGCCTCTCCCTCAAGAGCGAGGCCATGGGACTTGCCGTGATGGCAGAGCTTCCGCTCGTCGTTGTCGACGTCCAGCGCGGCGGCCCTTCCACCGGTCTTCCCACCAAGACCGAGCAGTCCGACCTCGACCAGGCCCTCTACGGCCGCAACGGTGAGTGCCCGATGCCCGTCATCGCCGCCCATTCGCCGTCCAACTGCTTCGACGCTGCATTTACCGCCGCCAAGATCGCCCTTGAGCATATGACTCCCGTCATGCTGCTCTCCGAGGGCTTCCTGGGCAACGGCAGCGAGCCCTGGCGCATCCCGCGCATGGCCGATTATCCCGAAATCAAGCCTCCTTTCGCCACCGGTGCACTTGCCGACGGCGAACGTTTCAAACCCTTCGAGCGTGATGCCGAAACCCTCGTCCGCCGCTGGGCCATCCCGGGCCAGAAGGGCTACGAGCACCGCGTAGGCGGACTTGAGAAGACTCACGCCGGCGTACTTTCGACCGACCCCGCCAATCACGAGCTCATGGTCCGCGAGAGGGCCGAGAAAGTTGCCCGTGTGGCCAACGACCTTCCCGAGATCCAGCTCGTCTGCGGACCCGCAGAGGGCAAGCTCCTCGTAGTCGGCTGGGGCGGCACCTTCGGTCATATACTCAATGCAGTTGAGGAGGCCGGCGGCGTATCTTTCGCCCACTTCGACCTCATCAATCCTCTGCCCAGAGGCACCGAGGAGCTGTTCTCCAAGTTCGAAAAGATTCTGGTCTGCGAGCTCAACAGCGGTCAGTTCCTCGGCTGGCTGCGCGCTCAGCTGCCACAGTTCCAGTACAAAGGTTTCAACAAAGTCCAGGGCCAGCCTTTCCTCGTGAGCGAGCTGGTGGACGCAATCAAAAAGGAGCTTTAGACCATGGCAAATCTTACAGCAAAAGACTTCAAGTCCGACCAGGAGGTCCGCTGGTGCCCCGGATGCGGCGACCACGCCGTCCTTGCAGCCCTCCAGAGGGCCCTTCCCAAGGTAAGCCAGGCACTCGGCTACGAAAAAGAGCGTTACGTGGTGGTATCCGGTATTGGATGCTCCTCGCGTCTCCCATACTATATGGACACCTACGGGTTCCACAGCATCCACGGAAGGGCTACGGCCGTTTCCACCGGCATCAAGGTCGCCAATCCTACGCTTACTGTCTGGCAGGCCTGCGGTGACGGCGACGCCCTCGCCATCGGCGGCAACCATTTCATCCACGCCATCCGCCGCAACATCGACATCAACATCATCCTCTTCAACAACCAGATCTACGGCCTGACGAAGGGACAGTATTCTCCCACCTCCAAGTTCGGAGCCATCACCAAGACGTCTCCCTACGGCACGGTGGAGCATCCTTTCACGCCCGGTTCGCTGGTTCTCGGAGCCAAGGGCACCTTCTTCGCCCGTTCGCTGGACGTGGAGCTTGCCCTCAATGAGGAGATTATGACCGCTGCGGCCCTTCATGACGGCTGCTCGGTGATGGAGATGCTCACCAACTGCGTCATATTCAACGACGGAGCGCACAAGTCCATTTCCGACCCTGCCGTCCGCGCCGAGCGTACCATCGTCCTCCGCCAGGGAGAGAAGATGCTGTTCGGCAAGAACAAGGAGAAGGGACTGGTGTTCGACGGCCGCAAGATCCGCGTGGTCACCGTCGGCCAGGGAGGATTCACCCTCGACGACATCCTCGTGCATGATGCCACCATCGACAACATCGGTCTCCATATGGCCCTTGCCGATATGAAGGGGCCCGATTACCCTGTAGCCCTCGGCGTCATCCGCGACGTCAAGGACATAACTTACGACGACGGCGTCCGCGACCAGGTCCGCGACGTCATGCGTTCATCCAAGATCCATTCGGTGGACGAACTGCTCCACAGCGGTTCCACCTGGGAAGTAGAATAACCCTTTTTTATACCACTAACACAAAATGAAAACCACAGACATCATGGCCCGCCTGAGGGCCAAGTACCCCGGAGAGAACGAGTATCTCCAGGCAGTGCAGGAAGTTCTCGAGTCCGTCGAGGACGTGTACAACCAGCATCCTGAGTTCGAGCAGGCGAAGATCGTGGAGCGTATGGTCGAACCCGACCGTATCTTCACCTTCCGCGTCACCTGGGTTGACGACAAGGGCGAAGTTCAGACCAACACCGGTTACCGCGTGCAGTTCAACAGCGCCATCGGTCCCTACAAGGGAGGCCTCCGCTTCCACAAGGCCGTCACTCCTTCCATGCTCAAGTTCCTCGGCTTCGAGCAGACATTCAAGAACGCTCTGACCACTCTCCCTATGGGCGGTGCGAAGGGTGGTTCCGATTTCGACCCCGTCGGCAAGAGCAACGATGAGATCATGCGTTTCTGCCAGGCGTTCATGCTTGAACTCTGGCAGTGCATCGGCCCCGACCAGGATATCCCTGCCGGCGACGTCGGTGTAGGCGGACGTGAGATCGGTTATCTTTATGGTATGTACAAGAAGCTCGCCCGCGAGTACAATACCGGTGTGCTGACCGGCAAGGGCTCCACCTGGGGCGGCAGTATCCTCCGTCCGGAGGCTACCGGCTTCGGCGCTCTGTATTTCACTCAGAACCTGCTGCATAAGGCTGGCAAGGACATCAAGGGCTGCAAGGTTGCCATTTCCGGCTTCGGCAACGTGGCCTGGGGCGCTTGCATCAAGGCTACCGAGCTCGGTGCGAAGGTCGTGGCCATTTCCGGTCCCGACGGCGTCTGCGAGATCCCTGACGGTATCACCCGCGAGATGATCGACTATATGCTTGTGATGCGCGCTTCCAACCGCAACCGCGTCCAGGATATGTCCGACAAGTTCCCTGCAGCCTGCAAGTTCACTGCCGGCAAGAAGGCCTGGAGCGTCAAGTGCGACATCGCTCTTCCTTGTGCTTTCCAGAATGAGCTTTCAGAGGATGATGCTAAGGAACTCAAGGCCAACGGCTGCTGGTGCTGCTGCGAGGTCTCCAATATGGGTTGCCAGCCCGGAGCCATCCACTTCTTCCAGCACAATGGCATTTTCTTCGCTCCCGGCAAGGCTGTGAACGCCGGCGGCGTTGCCACTTCCGGCCTGGAGATGACCCAGAACGCTTCCCATATCAGCTGGAGCGGGGCTGAGGTCGATGCCAAGCTGCATTTCATTATGGATTCCATCCACGAGCAGTGTGTGAAGTACGGCACTCAGCCGGACGGCACGATCGACTACGTGAAGGGCGCCAATATCGCCGGCTTCATGAAGGTCGCCACTGCTATGCTGGAGCAGGGAACCATTTAGTTTTGACGCAGATGTTTGCCTTCTGCGAGTCAGTTGAAAAAGTAGGGGCTGCCCTCCGGAAACCCTCCGGCCTGACGGCCTCCGCCCCTCCCACGCCTTGCGGCGCGGGCCCCTCCCGTTCATGGTCACGGGCGACCAAAGGTTTCCGGAGGGCCGCCCCTACTTTTTCAACTGACTCGCAGCGGCCTGGGGCGGCCACGGTTTTTCAGGAGATTGTCTGACTCCGCTCGAACATCTGCTGGAGTATAAAAAAGATGCCGACTGGGTTGCAGCCGGCATCTTTTTTATGTCTGTGAGAGATTATTCCGTCTCTTCGGGGTTGTTGAATTTGGCCTGGATGGAGCCGGTTTTGCCGTTGGCGTCTTTGCAGTAGATGGTGAAGATGTTCATTCCGGCGGACCAGTTCTTGGCGGTGAGGCCGAAGAGGAAGCCGAAGTCGAGGGTGACGTCGGTCTTGCCTTCTACGTCTTTGCCGGCGGGGAAGTAGCCCTTGAAGGACTCGGCGGCCTTGGCGTCATTGATGAGGTCGATGGTGAGGGCGCCGCCTGTGGTGGTCTTCTTGATGAAGGTTTTTGCTTCGGGGACTCCGTCTTCGAGGGTTATCTTGAGCTGGGCTATCTTGCCGGGGGCGTTGACTTTGAATTTGGGTGCGCTGTTGCCGGAGAGGTCGAACGGCTCGAAGGTGGTCTTGCCGTCCCAGGTGATTTCGGGGGCGGAGGTGAAGTGGAACTGAGCGGTGGCCTTTGCGCTCTTGGTTGCCATGTCAGTGACGTCGATGTCGATGACGAATTTCTGGTTGTTTTCTACGTTCTGGTCTTTGGTGAGCCTGTCGATGAGGTCTACGAGGTTGATGCTGACCATTGTGCGGCCGCGGAGATTGGGGCCTGCGGATACGCCGAGGCTGGCCATGAGGTCTGCGGCTTTGGCGTCGTCGATTATGTCGAGGACTGCGCCTTTCTTGGATGAGCTTTTGTTGGCGGTGATGTCGATGAACTGGTTGACGACCGTGGTGTAGTTATCCAGGTTGAGCGTGAGGAGTATGGTCTGGAATCCGGTGGGGGCGGAGAGGGAGATGGCGCCGTCGGCTCCGGGGGCTAGTTCCATCTGGCGGAAGCTCTCGTTGCTGGGCCAGGAGATGGTGGGTTTCTGGGGGTCTTTCTGGTCGCAGGAGGAGAGGAGGAGCGCTGCGGCGAGCATTGCGAAAAAGACTGAACGTTTCATATTGTTGTCGTTTTAGTTTTCTGTATCACGCAAATTTAACTAAAAGTACCGAATATACAATAGTCTTAACGCTGCTCCCGGACGGAAAGGCCTGGCCTCCCACTACAAAATTTCTGCGCCTGCGGCTTGAAATTTCAAGGTCGGCCAGACCTTTCCGCCCTCCCGCAGCTTTCAACGTTGGAAAATCTTGTTATATTTGTGGAAAAAGATTGTGTTATGATGCTTCTGAGCCTGTTGTTTTCGTTTTTGTTTGTCGTTTCGTCGCCGCAGGGTGCGGAGAGGACGGATCCGTATATTGTCGTTGATAAGCAGAATTTCACCTTGACGCTCAATGCCGCGGACGGTACTCCCATTAAGGTTTATCGCATTGCCTGCGGTAAGGGGATAGGCAATAAGACCCGTTCCGGGGACCATAAGACTCCGGAGGGGAGTTTCCAGATCAATGAGATATTGAATTCGCGGAGCCTGTCGCACGATTTCGGTGACGGGAAGGGCCCGGTGAAGGGTGCTTACGGTCCGTGGTTCCTTCGCCTGGACGTCCCGGGGCGGCGCGATATCGGCATCCACGGTACGCATCTGCCGGAGTCGATCGGAACGCGGGCTACGGAAGGATGCATCCGTCTTGCCAACGAGGATATCAAGGATCTGAAGGAAAGGATCAAGGTCGGAACGGTCGTGACCATCCTTCCCGATACGGTTGAAGTTGAAGCAGCAGAATAAACATATGAAATACACATCCCTTGCGCTTGCGGCAGCTTTTCTTCTCGCCGCCTGCACCGCCGGAGTAAAGCAGGGCGGTCCTGTCTATCTCGCTGTCACCCGCAGTGTGGAAGAACGCGTCGCGGACGCCCTCCCGCGCCTTACCACCGAGGAAAAAGTGGCTCTCACGCACGCCCAGTCCAAGTTTTCGTCACGCGGCGTACCCCGACTCGGCATTCCCGAGGTGTGGTGCACCGACGGCCCTCACGGCATCCGTCCGGAGGTCTTGTGGGACGAGTGGGACCAGGCCGGCTGGACCAACGATTCCTGCACCGCGTTCCCGGCGCTTTCCTGCCTTGCCGCCACCTGGGACAGGGAAATGAGCCTTCTGTTCGGCCGCAGCATAGGCGAGGAGGCGCGTTACCGCAAGAAGGACATACTGCTTGGCCCCGGCGTCAACATCTGCCGCACCCCGCTAAACGGGCGCAATTTCGAGTATATGGGAGAAGACCCTTACCTCGCCGGCCAGATGGTGGTGCCTTACGTGCGCGGCGTCCAGGAGAACGGCGTTGCTGCATGCGTCAAGCATTTCGCCGTCAACAACCAGGAGACGCGGCGCACCTCTACCAATTCCGTCGTAGGCGACCGCGCCCTTTATGAGATCTACCTTCCCGCATTCGAGGCGGCCATCCGCGAGGGCGGCGCCTGGGCCATCATGGGCTCGTACAACCTGTACAACGGCCAGTTCAACTGCCACAACAAGCGTCTCCTCGTTGACATTCTCAAGGGCGAATGGGGCTTCGACGGCGTGGTAATCAGCGACTGGGGCGGCTGCAGGGACGACGACGAGGCCATCACCAACGGCCTCGACATGGAGTACGGTACCTGGACCAACGGACTCTCCGGCAACGCATCCGACAGCTATTCCAACTATCATCTTGCCCGTCCGTACCTTGAGCGGATAGCCGACGGCAGGGCCGGCACCAAGGAACTTGACGACAAGGCCGCCCGCGTGCTCCGCACCATATTCCGTACGTCTATGAGCGGCGTGCCTCACTTCGGCAGTTTCAACTCTCCCGAGCATTATGCCGCCGCACGCAGGATCGCAGCCGCCGGCACCGTGCTGCTGCAGAACGACGGTACGCTTCCCCTCAAGGTTCCAGCAGGCGGCAAGCTGGTGGTGATAGGGGAGAACGCCGTCAAGAAAATGGTCGTAGGCGGCGGCTCATCCAACCTCAAGACAAAGTATGAAATCACCCCTCTGGAGGCACTGCAGGAGGCATTCCCCGCTGCCGAGGTCATCTGGGAGAGGGGATACGTGGGCGATACGTCATCTTCCTACAACAAGGTCGATACCGGCCAGGACCTCAGCGACCCGCGCAGTCCGGGTCAGCTTCTGCATGACGCCCTTGCGGCTGCGGAAGGCGCCGACGCCGTAGTGTTCATCGGCGGTCTCAACAAGAGCAAGGGCAACGATACCGAAAGCGCCGACAAGGAAGACATCGTGCTTCCATACGGTCAGGATGGCCTCATCGAGGCTCTCGCCGCCGCGGTTCCTTCGCTTGTAGTAGTCAACATTTCCGGTTCGCCAGTGGCAATGCCCTGGGCCGACAAGGTCGCTGCAATCGTACAGGGATGGTACGGCGGATCCGAGACCGGCCACGCGCTGGCCGACGTGCTCACCGGTGCCGTCAACCCTTCCGGAAAACTTCCCTTCACCTTGCCGCGCACCCTTGCGGACGGCCCCCTCAAGACCGAACGTCAGTTCCCCGGTATCAGGGTCGATGGCGAGAAGTGGTGGCAGGAGTATTACGACGAAGGAGTATTCGTCGGTTACCGTTGGTACGACACCCAGGCTATTCCGGTCCAATTCCCCTTCGGCCACGGCCTGAGCTATACCGAATTCGATTATTCCCGTCTTGCGCTTTCCCGCAAGGCAGTATCATGCGCCGGAAGTTTCGGCCTCGATGAAGGTACGGAAGAGGTCCTGAGGGTCAGCGTCGATATCGCCAACGTTGGAGATGCCGACGGCGCCGAGGTGGTCCAGCTTTACCTGGCCCCTCCTGCAGGAGGCGTCGAGCGCCCCGTCAAGGAGCTCCGCGGCTTCGAAAAGATCGCCCTTGCATCCGGTGAGGGCGGTAAAGTAACCATGTCGCTGCCCCGCCGCGCATTCTCCCGATTCGATGAAGATGCCCACAAGTGGGTGGTCGATCCGGGCACCTGGAAGGTCCTGGTAGGTTCTTCTTCAGCTGATATCCGTATAACTGCTCCTATAGAGGTTAGATAACATGAATACTCTCACCGTGGTCATAGCTGCCTTCGCGTTGCTGCTGGTAGCGCTTGTAATCATCTGGATCGTAACGTCGTCCAATGCGCGTGCGCGCTTCAATGCGGCCATTTCCGCCAAGGACGCCGAAATCATCCGCAGCGAGTCTGCGGCCGAGGGCGCCCGGGCGCTGCTGGAGAGCGAAAGGGCGCTGCACGCGAAGGCGCTCGAAGAGCTCAGGACCAGCCAGGAGAAGGCCATAGAGGCAGCCCGTACGGCGCTTGCGCTCGAAAACGAGAAGACCTTGAAGGCGCGCGAAGAATCCCTCCGCAAGGAAGCCGCAGAGACGATGAAGACCCTTACCGGCGGCCTCGACAAGGATATCCTTGCGATGAAGCAGGCTTTCGACGCCCAGCGCCAGGCCCATACCGAGGGAACCACATCCATAAGGACCCAGTTCGAAGAAACCGTCAAGAATCTCCGTCAGCAGACCGAATCCATAGGTTCCAAGGCAGAGAACCTTGCCAATGCCCTCAAGGGCAAGAACAAGATGCAGGGTATATTCGGAGAGACCGTTCTGGAAAACATCCTGAAGGAGGAGGGGCTGCGTCCCGGGCACGATTACGATTCGGAATTCTGGCTCCGCGACAAGGACGGCAACCTGCTTGAGAACGAGGAGACCGGCCGCCGCCTTCGTCCCGACTTCGCCCTGCATTTCCCCGATGATACCGACGTGCTGATAGATTCCAAGGTTTCCCTGAGTGCGCTGGCGGACTATTTCGACGAGGCCGGGATCACAGCGCTGCTGCTGACGACCCAGGTCGGGGTCCAGTTCCTTCTGAATTATCCGAACATGAAGACCCTGCGGATGCTTGTGATGGGTGGCGAGAAACTGCCTGCAGTGGATCCGTCCAGTCTGTCCTACACCATCGTCAACGGTTACGGGCCGACGGAGAACTGCTGCGGCGTCAGCCTCTTCCCTATACCGGAGTGGGAGCCGAATATCCCGATCGG